>JANLOZ010000029.1:0-3844 GCA_031366845.1 Novosphingobium sp.
GGTGGGCGCGGCGTGGTGCAGAACATGATCTTCAAGACGGAGGATCCAGCCCTGAAGTGGATCGAAGAGGCGACTGGCCGGATCGGCGACTGGCGGGCGGTCGAGCGAAGCGTCGACATGCGTTGGGCAATCACGATAAACGCTCTGCACGTTGCCCGGGACCGCTACCGCAATTCGCCGGAGATCCTGCTGACCATCGACACGCTGCGGACGGCGGGAGGAAAGACCGACCGCGTTCGCATGGCGGGCTGGAACGGCGAGGAGGCGGCGCGCAACCACGAGGCCACCATCCCGATGATGGCCGCCTATGCGGTGCAGGACAAACGACCCGAAAGCGGCCTTTGCTCGAAACAATACAATTCTGAGGTGCAGGGTCAAAATGATCCCGAGCAGCAGCAGTTCGGGCACGAACTTTATATCGATTTTGCAATGCTACAATGAGTGGAGAGTTTTATTTCGGCCGGAATGCTGAAAAAGACAGTCCTCTCGCACCACTGCCGAAATTGAGTGCAACGAGCGCGGCTCCGGCGATGGCTGCACCGGCAAAAAAGGTCGCATCCGACCCGATTTTGTCCCACAATAAGCCCGCGACAACACTGGCTGCGAGCAATGCTAGTCCTGTGGCGAGATTGAACAGACCGAAAGCCGACCCTCGCAATTCCGCAGGTGCCTGATCTGCCACCAGCTTGGCCATCAGGCCCTGGGTGAGCGCCATGTGCAAACCCCAGAGTGCGATCCCGGCGAAGGCCCCGGCCAGTCCTGAAACCAGCGCCAGGACAAGATCAGCCAAGATGAGGCAGACCAGCCCCCAACCCAGCAGGATGCGCGCCGACACCCGGTCGGATGCAATGCCAGCCGGATAGGCACCCAGCGCATAGACCGCATTCATGGCGACCAGCACGGCGGGCGCATAGGTCAGCGGCAGCCCTTCGGCTGATGCCTTGAGGATCAGGAATGCTTCGCTGAACCGCGCGAGCGTAAAGATGACGCCAAGCGCGACAACGCCCCAGAACGGACGCTCAAGGCGTTTGAGATCGACAAAGGCGATCGGCAGGCGCTCTGGCTTTCGAACCGCAGGATCGTTCCGTTCCTCCACGCCAAATATCACGCAAAGCACAGCCAGTATTGCCGGGATAACTGCTACCCAGAAAACCAGGCGCATGTCGTTGGCAAAGGCTGCCATCAGCGCAATGGCCAGCAGCGGTCCCGCGAAGGCTCCCACCGTGTCGAGCGACTGGCGCAGTCCGAAGGCACGGCCGCGCACGGCTTGCGGTGTGACATCGGCCACCAGCGCATCGCGCGGGGCACCGCGCAGGCCCTTGCCGATCCGGTCAGCGAAGCGGGCGCCCAGAATAACCGGTGCTGTGCCTGCCAGTGCGAACAACGGCTTGGATAGCGCGCCCAGTCCGTAACCCAGCAGGATGAGCGGCTTGCGCCGCCCAATCCGGTCCGAGATATAGCCTGAGAAAACCTTGGTGATCGATGCAGTTGCCTCGGCAATCCCGTCGATCAGCCCGACCATGGCGACGCTCACCCCAAGCGTTGTGGTCAGGAAGAGCGGCAGCAGGGCGTGGATAATCTCGGACGAGATATCCATGAACATGCTGACAAACCCCAGCGCCCAAACCGCGCGGGGAATGCGCGGACGACCATCCGGGCGAGGCAGCTGTGCACTCACTGTCAATGCCGCTGATAACGCTGGAGGCTGATTCTGACCCCGATGCGGAACTCGTCTCCGGGATTTGGTGCAGTGACGATGGCGGCGGGGCCACTGACGCTGTTATGGGCATACTCAACGTGCAGGCTCGCAAGCTTGCCGGTGAAAGGCAGATTGTAGTTGAACCCGGTACGCAATGCCCGCTGATCCGCACGCCCCGCGATCGTGTCCTGCCCAAGACTGACAAAATCGTAACGCAGGAACAGGTCGAGGTCGCCTGCCTTGCGTGTATCGAACAGCGAGACTTGCCCCATGACATAGCCGCCCAACACGTCGCTCTTGCTGCCCGAAAACCGCGAACGGATCACCTCGCCCTCGATTGTCGTTGGGCGGCCCGCGAGCCGCAAGGTAAAAGCCCCATCGGCCTCGAAAGTCAGCTTGCCGCCCGTTGCCGGAACGCCGCCCAGCGGTGCTGCGGCGATCGCCGTTCCCAGCGTGAAGCTGCGATTGGTAATGCCGCTCGTATAATCGCTGGCAAAGCCCAGCGTCAGCTTGCGCCCCCCTTGCGCGTCATTGATGGGCGTCAGCAGGAGCTTGCCCGCGACCGAACGCCCGATGCTGCCGTGGTATTCCCCGGCGTTAAGCGATCCCCGGTTGTCGCCCAGCGAGAACTGGATCGTGGCTTTGGGCGACAGTGCCTTTTGCAACTGAAACCCCATCTGCGCACCGAAGGTATTGACCGAGCCATGCTCTTCCAGAACCAGCGAACGATTGATCGTCGGCAGATTGCCCGAGGACAGATTGTCATCGCGCGACAGGATATGGGTGTTATGCCCGAACAGCAGGCGGAACTTGCCCGGATCATCGGCATCCTGGAGCGACACGAACAGGTTTTCAAAATTGCGGCGAAACGGGCCGTTACGGAAGAAATCGCTGTTGGTCAGATCGACTTCATAGACGACCGCAGCGCGCAAATGCGGCGACAGGCGGGGAAGATCGAACTCCGCGCCTTGGCGCACACGCCGCCAGCCATCCTTGCCGTCGGGATCAATCAGCCGCTCTGCATAGCCCCAAGCGGTGATGCGGAAATCGTCCGACCGGACGACAACGCCCGCGTCAGGGTTGAACGATAGAACCGGAGGGGCATCGGTTGATGGAGCCGGTTGTGCCAAGGCGGGCGTTGTCGTGATCGCTAGCAGCGCGCCAGCCACAGTTGAAATCGAAGCCCTCACCAGAAATACCGCCGCCATCCGCGCACCTTGCCCGCAGCGCCAGTGCGGCGAGCGCGCAGCATTTTCAGATAGAGGATAATTCCGGTAATGCTCATAGTCACAAGCGCCAGGCCCCATGCCAGCCCGAGGAACTTGCCGCCGTCGCCTATTATCTCGCCGGTATGCAGGCGCACCACCCAATCCTCGCCATCTGGTTCGGACTTGATGATTGTGGCCGTCGCAGCGTTGACTGTAACCTTGACCGGCTCCGCTCCATCCAGATGAAACACAAACGCCGGAACCGGAGCCTTTATGATCCAATCGACCGAAGCGACAGGGCGATTGCCATAGCGCGCGAATATGACCGTGCGCGCTTTGTCCAGCGTTGCAGCGGTTGTCGGCAGTGGGGCTGACAGGGATGCAGGAGATACGATTTCAGCCATCGCTTCCTTCGCGGCTTCATCCTCACCGAAGATCGCTTCGATTTGCAGCCATATGCCCGTCGCGGTGACAGAGAGGAAAAAGACGATGCCGATAACGCTCAGCCAGCGGTGAATTTTGCGATTAGTCATCGGCGCCAAGCGTCCCAATGTAATACCTGCTAATTCTTAGTCTATTTCAGGCCGCGATTAGTGTAAATTCATGATTCGAAATATTCACACGATTTATCCCACAAATTCTCGAATCCCGAAATTGTGGGATAAATCACCGAAATTCAACCCTCCCGCGCCAGCCAGTCCTCGAGCCACTTGATCGAATAATCGCCGTTCAAAATGTCCGGCTCGCCCAGCAGGCGTTGGTGCAGCGGGATCGTGGTCTTCACCCCCTCGACCACCATCTCCTCCAGCGCCCTTCTCAGCCGCATGATGCAGCCCTCTCTCGTCCGGCCGTAGACGATCAGTTTGGCGATCATCGAATCGTAGTACGGGGGGATGCGATAGCCGGCGTAGAGTCCGCTATCGACGCGCACGTGCAT
>JANLOZ010000043.1:0-11806 GCA_031366845.1 Novosphingobium sp.
CCTTGCTGCCCTTCACCGTGGCGCCCGTTACCTTGGTCGAAAGCCTGAGCGTCATGCCCTGCTTCCTGAAGATTTTCGCGGCTTCCTTGCGCACGTCCATGTCCATGCCGGGGAGCAATTGATCGAGGAATTCGACGACAACCACCTCTGCGCCGAGCCGCCGCCAGACCGATCCCAATTCGAGCCCGATCACCCCGCCGCCGATCACCACCATGCGCTTTGGCACCTTGGGCAATTCGAGCGCGCTGGTGCTGTCCACCACGACCTTGTGATCGATGGTAACACCGGGCAGCGGGGTGACGCTGGAACCCGTGGCGATCACGATATTTTTTGCGCGGAAGGACTTACCGGCAACTTCTACGGTGTCAGCCGACGTGAACTTGGCATAGCCTTTCAGCCAATCGATCTTGTTTTTCTTGAACAGAAATTCGATCCCGCCGGTCAACTGTTTTACCGCATCGATCCGCTGCGCGTGCATCACCGGCAGGTTGAGCTTCGGGGTCACCTCAACCCCCATTTTGGCCATCGATCCGTTCGCCGCCGCATCGAAATACTCCGAGGCATGGAGCATCGCCTTCGACGGAATGCACCCGACGTTAAGGCACGTTCCCCCCAGCGTCTCGCGCCCATCAGCACAGGCCACCTTCAGCCCCAGCTGGGCAGCGCGGATCGCCGCGACATAACCGCCGGGACCGGCACCGATGATGAGGACGTCGTAGTCGTAGTTGGGCATTTGCAGCTTCCAGCTTCATTGGTCAGAGGATGGTCCTAGCAACGCGCTGATTACCGCTTGCCGCCTTTGAGAAAAATACTCGGAGACTATCGACTTTTGCTTCGAGACCGAACCCACAATCGTTCCCACGACAACAATCACCGCGCGAAAATCTCGGTCCACGCAAGCGTGACGCCAAGGGCGTCTATGACGGTATCGCTGCCCTTTTCCATCTCCACATCCTGCCACTCCCTAGTGTCTGTTCGCGTCAAGAACCGAACCGTCTGGGCGTCTGGATCGATGTAAAGGATTGCTTCAAGAGAGCTGAGCGCGCGATACTCGATTAGCTTGATGCCTTCGTCTTTGCGCCGGGTGCTGGGCGAAAGCACTTCGACGACCAGTTTGGGGTCATTGAAATAAAGCAGCTTTGCATCCTCTGGGTTTTGGTGCCCACAAAAAACAGAGGCATCGGGATAACGTAACGAAAGATCATTAGTGCGCACTCCCATATCCGGCCCATGAGGCCGGCAATCGGAACCGCGAAGCTGAAGCAAAAGTGCGCCGAAGACGTTGCCTTGCACCGTAGAATGCAGTGCACTGCCACCCGCCATCGCGGAGATTTTGCCGTTATCGAGTTCGATACGCGGTGCCACATCCTCATCGAATCGAAACTCGATTTCCAGAAACTCGTCAACCGTCAGGAGCCGTTTCGCAGCGCTGGCCATAGCCTACCTCACAAATCAATCAAAAGCCGGGTCGGGTCTTCTATCGCTTCCTTGATCGTCTTCAAAGCGGTTACCGCCTCTCGTCCATCAATCAGGCGGTGATCGTATGACAGCGCGATGTACATCATCGGGCGGATGACGATTTCGCCGTTCCGCACCACGGCACGGTCTTCAATGCGGTGGAGGCCGAGAACGGCGCTCTGCGGGGGGTTGATGATCGGGGTGGACATCAGCCCGCCGAACACGCCGCCGTTGGAAATGGTAAAGGTGCCGCCCTTCATCTCGTCCATGGTCAGGCTGCCGTCCTTGGCCTTTTTGCCGTAAGCCGCGATGGCCTTTTCGATCTCGGCGAACGACATGGTGTCGACACCGCGCACCACCGGCACGACAAGGCCGTTCGGGGCTGAGACGGCGACTGACAGATCGACATAGTCGAAATAGACGATTTCCTGATTGCCTTCTGGACCCTGGATCTGGGCGTTGACCGCGGGAATGTCCTTCAGCGCAAGACACGATGCCTTGGCGAAAAAGCTCATGAAGCCGAGCTTGACGCCGTGCTTTTTCTCGAACGATTCCCTGTATTTGTCACGCGCGGCGATGACGGCGGACATATCGACATCGTTAAAGGTGGTTAGCAAGGCGGCGGTTTGCTGCGCTTCCTTCAATCGCTTGGCGATGGTCTGGCGCAGGCGGGTCATTTTGACGCGCTCTTCGCGGCGGGCTGGGCCGGGTGCGTGGACTTCGCCATTCGGCGAATTCAGGACGTCAGGCAGAGCGGGCGTTGCGGTTGGGGCAGGTGTGGAAGGGGCCAGCGCGGCGGGCTTCGCAGCGGCGGCGCTCAGCACGTCTTCCTTGGTGATACGGCCGTCCTTGCCGGTGCCCTTGATATTCGCCGGATCAATGCCGTTTTCCAGCACCGCGCGGCGCACGGCGGGGGAGAGGGTAACGGGATCGCCGCTCACGGGTTCAGGCGCGGCGGCAGATATCGCAGCCGGGGCTGCGGCCGCAGCAGCTGCGCCCGATCCCGTCTCGACCGTGGTGATCAGCGCGCCAACGTTGACCGTGTCGCCTTCCTTCACCAGATGCGCGCCCATCACACCCGCCACCGGGGCCATCACCTCGATCGCCACCTTGTCGGTTTCCAGACTGACGATGGGTTCATCGACGGCCACGGCCTCGCCCGGCTGTTTCAGCCACTGGCCGATCGAGGCTTCAGAAACGGATTCGCCCAGCACGGGGACTTTGACTTCAACGGACATAGTTTTTCCTTAGCCCTTCTTCTGGCGGCGGATTTCGGAACGAACGGAAAGCCCCAGCGCATCGGCGACCAGCGCGCCCTGCTCTGACTGATGACGTTTGGCGAGCCCGGTTGCGGGTGAGGCCGAAGCCATGCGCCCGGCATAGCGCGCCCGCTTCACCTTGCTTTTTGCAGCGGCCAGCGCCTCTTCGATTTCCGGCTCAACAAAGAACCATGCGCCGTTGTTCTTCGGCTCTTCCTGACACCAGACGACCTCTTCAAGCGCGGTCATCCGCGCCAGCCGCAGCGCCAGCGGCTCGCCAGGGAACGGATAGAGCTGTTCAAGCCGGACGATCTGCGTATCGGCAATCCCGGCGGCATCGCGCGCTTCGAACAGGTCATAGACGACCTTGCCCGAACACAGAACCAGCCGTTTGGTCTGGGCATCGTCGGCGCCATTCCTGTCCGACAGAATGCGCTTGAAATGCGCCGCACCAAGGAATTCGTTCGCCTGCGATTTGGCCATCGGATGGCGCAGCAGGCTTTTGGGCGTCATGATAATCAACGGCTTGCGGAACGGGCGGTGCATCTGGCGGCGCAGAACGTGGAAATAATTCGCCGGGCTGGTGATGTTGCACACCTGCAGATTGTCCTGCGCACAAAGTTGCAGGAACCGCTCGAGCCGCGCCGATGAATGCTCCGGCCCCTGTCCCTCATAGCCATGCGGCAGCAACAGCACGAGGCCATTGGCGCGCAGCCACTTGCTTTCGCTTGAGGCGATGTACTGATCGATCATGATCTGTGCGCCATTGGCGAAATCGCCGAACTGCGCCTCCCACAGCACCAGCGTTTTCGGATCGGCGCTGGCATAGCCCCATTCAAAACCGAGCACGCCATATTCGCTGAGCGTCGAATCGTGCACTTCAAAGCGCCCGTGCGGCAGCGTGCTCAGCGGAACGTATTTGTGCTCGTCGGTCTGATCGACCCAAACGGCGTGGCGCTGGCTGAAGGTGCCGCGCCCCGAATCCTGACCCGAAAGCCGCACCGCATAGCCTTCGCTGACGAGGCTGCCATAGGCGAGCGCCTCGCCAGTTGCCCAGTCAAAGCCTTCGCCCGATTTGAACATCTCGCGCTTGGCATCGAGCACGCGGGCGAGCGTTTTGTGGATCTCCAGCCCCGCAGGAACCGTCGTCAAGGTCCGGCCCAGACTGTCAAACAGCTTGGTTTCAATGCCGGTGGGCACATTGCGCCGCGACGTTTCGGGATCGACCGGCTTGTTGAAGCCAGACCAGCGCCCGCCGAACCAGTCAGCCTCGTTGGCCTTGTAGCTCGCGCCCGCAACGAATTGCTCTTCGAGATAGGCGACAAAGGCGTCTTCAAATTCGCGCAGCCCGCCGGCCCCGATCACGCCCTGCTCCTCGAGCCGCGCGGCATAGAGCGCGCTCACCGGCGGGTGCTGGCGGATGCGGGCATACATCAGCGGCTGGGTGAAGCCGGGCTCGTCGCCTTCGTTGTGGCCAAAGCGGCGATAGCACCACATGTCGATCACCACATCGCGGCCGAACTTCTGCCGGTAATCAATCGCCAGCTTGCAGGCGAAGGTCACCGCTTCAGGGTCATCGCCGTTGACGTGGATGATCGGGGCCATCACGCCCTTGGCAACGTCCGAAGGATAGGGCGAGCCGCGCGAAAACTTCGGGCTGGTGGTAAAGCCGATCTGGTTGTTGATGATGAAGTGGATGCAGCCGCCGGTGTTATAGCCGCGCACGCCCGAAAAGCCGAAGCATTCCCAGACGATGCCCTGCCCGGCAAAGGCGGCATCGCCGTGGATCAGCACCGGCAGCACGGTTTTGTGCTTGCCCGGCCCGATGTCATCCCCCACCACCTGATAGGCGCGGACCTTGCCGAGCACCACCGGATCGACGGTTTCAAGGTGGCTGGGGTTGGGCATCAGGCTCATGTGAACCTTGATGCCGTCAAATTCGCGATCAGTGCTGGTGCCGAGGTGGTATTTGACGTCACCTGATCCGCCGACATCCTCAGGATTGGCGGTGCCGCCCGAGAATTCGTGGAAGATCACCTTGTAAGGCTTGGCGAGCACATTGGCGAGGACGTTCAATCGCCCGCGGTGCGCCATGCCATAGACAATTTCCTTTACGCCGAGCTGCCCGCCATACTTGATCACCGCCTCCAGCGCCGGGATCATCGATTCACCGCCATCGAGCCCGAACCGCTTGGTGCCGACATATTTGCGGCCGAGGAATTTCTCATACTGCTCGCCGCGCACCACGGCATGCAGGATCGCCTTCTTGCCCTCGGGGCTGAACTCGATGATCTTGTCCGCGCCTTCCATCCGGTCTTGCAGGAAGCGGCGTTCCTCCACGTCGGCGATGTGCATGTATTCGAGGCCGACCTTGCCGCAATAATTGCGCTGCAGGATGGCGACGATTTCGCGCACCGTACCCCATTCAAGTCCGATATAGCCACCGAGGTAAATCCGGCGATCGAGGTCGCCATCGAGGAAGCCGTGGTAAGCAGGGCTCAGGTCGGCGGGGATTTCCTGCTTGGCGATGCCCAGCGGATCGAGATCGGCGGCCATGTGCCCGCGCACGCGATAGGTGCGGATCAGCATTACCGCGCGGATGGTATCTGAGGCCGCGGCCTCGAGCGTCCTTTCGTCAAGCACTGGCCCGGGCGTGGCGCTGGCCGCCTTGATCGCCGCCTTGAGGCTCAGCGGATCGAGCGCCTGCGTCAGATCATCTTCGCATCCGCCGCCAACCAGCGGCCAGTTGGCGCGCTGCCACGATGGCCCAGCTTGCGGGCCTGCATCGTCAGCACCCGGATAGAAGTCGAAGTTTTCGTTACCCATCGCAGGCCACCTTGCTCGTTCACCCCTCCCCTAAAGAGGAGGGCTTTCGATCAGCTCATTCCGGCCCTCAGGCCAATTGCTTAAGCACTTCAGCCAGCGTGGTGCCCAATTCCGCTGGCGATGCTGCCACGCGGATGCCAGCAGCTTCCATCGCCGCGATCTTGTCCTCTGCGCCGCCCTGGCCGCCGGAAACGATCGCACCGGCGTGGCCCATGCGGCGGCCGGGAGGCGCCGTCAGTCCGGCGATGAAGCCGACCATCGGCTTCTTGCGCCCGCGTCTGGCTTCGTCGGCGATGAACTGCGCGGCTTCTTCTTCCGCCGATCCGCCGATCTCGCCGATCATGATCATCGATCTGGTGGCATCGTCGGCCATGAACAGTTCGAGCACGTCGATAAAATTGGTGCCGTTGACCGGATCGCCGCCGATGCCGACCGCCGTGGTCTGGCCAAGCCCCGCCATCGTCGTCTGGTGCACGGCTTCATAGGTAAGTGTGCCTGAGCGGCTGACCACGCCGACCGACCCGGCCTTGAAGATCGCCCCCGGCATGATGCCGATCTTGCATTCGTTGGGGGTCAGCACACCGGGGCAATTCGGCCCGATCAGCCGCGATCCCGTGCCGCTGAGCGCGCGCTTGACCCGGATCATGTCGAGCACCGGAATGCCTTCGGTGATGCAGACGATCAGTTCGATCCCGGCATCAATCGCCTCAAGTATGGCATCGGCCGCGCCCGGCGGCGGAACATAGATGCAGCTCGCGGTCGCGCCGGTCGCCGCCCTGGCCTCGGCAACAGTATCAAACTGCGGCAGCCCGATATGGCTTTGCCCGCCCTTGCCCGGCGTAACGCCTGCAACCATCTGCGTGCCATAATCGAGCGCCGCCTGCGTGTGAAAAGTGCCGGTCGCACCGGTCATCCCTTGGGTGATGACCTTGGTGTTCTTGTTGACGAGGATACTCATTTTCTACCAACTCCGTGATCCCGGCATGAACCGGAAAATAAACCCGATCCCGTCATCCCGGCGAAGGCCGGGACCCAGAACCTGAACAAAGAATGCCGCTTCGCGACCTTATTTTCTGGGCTAGGCCCGACCTTCGCCGGGGTGACGAATAGCGCGAAACACCAGCTAAATTTTCACGTTATCCAAACAAACCGTCATACAGATCATGCCACTCCGGGTTCAGCTCTTCAATCACCCGCAGCTTCCACAACCGCTTCCATTCCTTCATCTGCTTCTCGCGCTGGATCGCGAGTTCGATGTCGCCGAACTGCTCGAACCACACCAGCATCGTGCAGCCATGCTTGTTCGTGAATCCGTCTGACGCGCCTTGCTTGTGCTGCCAGACCCGTCCGGGGAGATCGTTCGTTACGCCAATGTAAAGTGTCCCGTTGCGGCCACTTGCCATGATGTAAACGAAGCCGCCTTTCTCCATCATCAAACCTTTATTCGACCGTCGTCCCGGCGAACGCCGGGACCCTGTTCTACAAACACTTCACGCCACCGTCGTCACACCGGCCCATCATCGTCACACCGGCGAAGGCCGGTGCCCAGCCCCCACAACAAAGTCGCTTCGCGGCATCCCTGCGTGGTCTGGGTCCCGGCCTTCGCCGGGATGACGAGTGAGGAGATCATTTCTTAGCAGCCCTGCTTATTTGCCATGGTGAAGAGCACGAGAAGGGCCGGAGCAATCTTCATCTTACGCAAGGCTCGGCTCAATCGCCCGGCACGCCACCAGCAGTTCCTTCACCGCATCGACGCTCACCTGCAAACCGGCCTTGGCCTTGTCGTCCAAAGCGATTTCGATCACCTGCTCAACGCCGTCCTTGCCGATGATCACCGGCACGCCAACGTAAAGGTTGTCGATGCCATATTGCCCGGTCAGGTGTGCTGCGCAGGGGAGCATGCGTTTCTGGTCGCCCAGATAGCTTTCCGCCATCGAGATTGCCGAAGCGGCGGGGGCATAGAATGCCGAGCCGGTGCCGAGCAGGGCAACAATCTCGCCGCCGCCGTTTGCCGTGCGCTTGACGATCGCGTCGATGCGTTCCTGCGTCGATTTGCCCATCTTGATGAGGTCGGGCACCGGGATGCCCTTTACGGTGGAATATTCGACCACCGGCACCATGGTGTCGCCATGCCCGCCGAGCACGAAGCTGGTCACATCGCGCACCGAAACGCCGAATTCCTGCGCGAGGAAGGTGGAGAAACGTGCCGAATCGAGCACGCCTGCCATGCCCACCACCATGTTGTGCGGCAGGCCGGAAAATTCGCGCAAGGCCCAGACCATCGCGTCGAGCGGGTTGGTGATGCAGATCACGAAAGCGCCCGGCGCGTTGGCCTTGATGCCTGCGCCCACCGCCTTCATCACTTTCAGGTTGATGCCGAGCAGATCGTCGCGGCTCATCCCCGGCTTGCGCGGGACACCGGCGGTGACGATGATCACGTCTGCGCCGGCGATGTCCTTGTAATCGCTCGATCCTGTGAGATTGACGTCAAAGCCTTCAACGGGTGCGCACTGCGAAAGATCGAGCGCCTTGCCCTGCGGCACCCCGTCAACGATGTCGAACAGGACGATATCGCCGAGTTCCTTTTGCGCCGCGAGGTGGGCGAGCGTGCCGCCGATATTCCCGGCGCCGATGAGGGCAATCTTTTTGCGTCCAGCACTGTTGGCCATGAATTCATTCCCTGGGTAGCGGGATCAATCTCGCTAGGGGCTGGCCGCAAGGTCCCGCGCCAAACGCAGGCCGCCCCCTGTATGAACGCAACGGCCCTAGGCGGGTGTTTGCGTTAACGCAAGGTGCTAAAACGTGTGTTTTCAGGGTTTAATTGCAAATAGTTCGCAATAGCAATAACCGATGCCTAAGCACAGCCCTCAAGCCGCGTCGCCATGCGGCGGTCCAGCTGGCGGCAGACGGCGAGCCAGTGGCGGAAGGTGGCATCATCGCCATTCGCCCGCGCGGCTTCGGCCTGGCCGCGCGCCAGTTCCGCAGCAGCCAGGCCATGGCGCGCAAAGTGCAGCAGCGTGGCGCGCAGCACCGCGGGATCGCTCATCAGATCGCCAATCGCACGGCCGTTTTCATTCGCCGCATTACGCGGAAACGCGCGCGTCAGAATACGCGCGACGAGCGCATCATTGCCGTTGCGGCGGGCTGCAAATCGAAGGGACATGGTGGCGGTTGATCCGTCTGCTTGTTGAAAGCATCGTATAATCGCCACGCGCTAACTCTTCGTCTTTGGCTATGGTTACGAGAGCGTTAGTTTTGATCGGTGATTGCATTGACACCTCCAATAATTCCTAAATCCCCAGCAAACTCCTGATCTTCGCACGCACTTCGGCCAGAACCATCGCACCAACCACGCCCTTCTTCACCGCCTGCCGCGCCCGCCAATCAAGGTTTTTGATCTGATCGGCCAGGACGGCGCTTGGCGGTTTTTCACTGACTACAACTTCGAACACATAGCCTTTAATCCGCGAAGTCATGGGACAGCAGATCATCATACCGCGTTTTTGGTTGTAGCGGCGGGGGGAGAGGACCAGCGCCGGTCGGTGGCCGGCCTGTTCATGTCCGGCCTGGGGATCGAATTGCAACCAAACCACGTCGCCGGTATCCGGCACCCATACCTTGGTCACTGCTGGGTCGGCCATCACCAGACCTCGTTGCCCACCGGGCCGCCGAAATCAGCGTCGTCGGGAAAAGTTTCAGGAGTCATCCTGTCAAGCAAAGCATCAAGATCATAGACCGGAGCAAGCACCGGCTCGATCACGATGCGCCCGTTATCTTCGCGAATATCGACCATCTGATCGACATGCAGCGCAGCCGCCGCCATTACCGATGCGGGAATGCGCACCGATGCGCTGTTGCCCCATTTCTTGACCTGTGCTCGCATGATCGCCTCCTGGCGCGAACCTATTCGCATCGGAAGAGTGTGTCAACATTTGTCGATACTGGGCCGTACGGGATACCCCCCATCACGTCCCCGGCTGGGCGATCCACTTGCCGCTGTTCTGGTATTCCGGCCTGATCCCCTGCGCCGGGGGGAGTTTCTCGCCGCGATAGAGCTTGTCGCCGCCGCGCGATTGCACTTCGGCGGAATAGCTGGGTGCAGCGGCGGGGCGCAGCGGGATGATGCCATTCGTGCTGGAAATGGGCGAGCCATCCTGCGCCACCTTCAGCCCGCCGGCATAGGCACGCTCAATCGCTGCTGGATCGAGCGACGGATCAGGCCCGGCCGGGCCGACGGCACGCAGCCTTGGCGAAGGAATGAATTCGTTGCCCGCATAACCATTGCGGAATGCGCCAGCCGATCCTGCGGGCCCCAGCAGATTGAAGAACTGGTGCGCGCCGATGGTCTGCACCAGCGTCATCGTCTGGTCCCAGCGCGGGTGGACGGCGATGGTGTGGTAATGCGTCGCAAGGCCGACCGGCGCATAGACATAGCCCGCCAGCGCCGCGCGCGCGACATCTTGCGCGCGCTGCCAGAACAGCCGCGCGGGCACGCGCGAAAGCGCGCCATCGCAAGTAAAAGTGAACTGGCAGCCGGTGCTGCGCTCTGACCCCTGATAGACCACGCCGCAGACCGAATTGGGAAACGCCGGGTGCGCCACGCGGTTCATGATGACCTGCGCCACCGCGCGCTGACCGGCATCGGGCTCGCTCGCGGCTTCGTAATATATCGCCTGGGTCAGGCAGGTCAGCGCGCGGTCCTGATCGCCTGCGCTGCCGGTAATCCGCAAGGCGCGGGCCACGGCAGTGGCATAGCCGCCCGCCATCCCGTCTTGCGCATCGGGCACGCCGGCATCGGCGATCACCGCAGCGGTGTCATCGGGGGCGAGGTAATAGAAGGCTGAACCGGGGAAGCTGTCGCCCGATTTCTCAAACGGCATCGGCTCGACGATCACTTCGGCCTTGCCGGCATCGCCCACGGCCAGCGCCTGCCAGTCGCTCGGCGCGGCAAAAGCGGGGACGGCTATCGCGGCGATCAGCGCCAGCGCGCGGCGGCCAAGATGCTTGCGGCGTCCGCTTGTGGCAATGCCCCCGGCACGGCGCGGCACCCGCGCGACAAAGTCACGCGGGCGCAATTCGCTGCCAAAAGGGGGGGTATCCGCCATGCCTGTCCAGTCGCCTCCACTACGCGCCTTGACGCGTAACCCCGATCGCCCGCCAAGCGCACCTGCCAATTGCGCGCCGTGCCGAATGGGGACAAGGTGGCTCGATAGGCTTAATCGGTTAAGGAAGTGGAAGGGGGGCGCACTGCGCCAACCACTTCATCCTCTCTTGTGCCGATCCTCCGCGCGCCCTATGGGCACCCCCACGTCATCGGTTGTCTGTGCAAACAGACCTAAGAGGGAATTCGGTTTAACCCCGAAGCTGCCCCCGCAACTGTGACCGGGGAGTGCTGCTCTCACATGCCACTGGACGCTTCTTTGTTGTGAAGAGGGGGCTGGGAAGGCGAGGGCGGCATGATAATCCGGGAGCCAGGAGACCTGCCAGTGACGGTCGTTCCGCATCCGGGCGGGGAGCACCGGTTTGCAGCGAGGCCCTCACGATCAAGTGTGGGGGACTCCCGCCATGAACGGCGATCGTTCATGTGTGGAGTATTGCGTCTTGAAATATCTGTTTTTGCTGGGTTGTTCGTTTGCGGTTGCCGGGCCTGTGCTGGCGCAGCAAGTTGATACATCGTCTGAGCTTGAACTGAATCATTCAATTCCGGATGAACAGATTACCGTCGTAGCGACTGGCGCGCGAATTACCCTCGCGCAAACCGGTCAGTCGATCACCGTCATCGACGAAAAAGAGCTCCACGCAATTCAGGGCCCCGACCTTTCGCGCGTTCTCGAACGTGTCCCCGGCGTCACCCTCACCCGCAACGGCGGGCCCGGCAGCTTCACCGGCGCGCGGGTGCGCGGGGCGGATGCCGAACAACTGCTGGTACTGGTCGATGGTGTGCGTGTCGCCGATGTTGCCTCGCCAGCAGGCGGGACCGACCTTGGCACTTTGCTCGCGGGCGAGATCAGCAAGGTTGAACTGCTGCGCGGATCGAACTCGGTGGTCTGGGGCAGCCAGGCGATTGGCGGTGTGCTGGCTTTGACCACGCGCACCCCCCAAGGCGTGTCTGCATCGGCTGAATACGGCGCGCGGAACAGCTTTTCGGGCGAGGCCGGTCTCGGCCACAACGGCAACAGCTATGCCATCGGCGTGACCGGCGGCTACACCCGCAGCGATGGCATTTCCGCCGCCGCAATCGGCACCGAACCCGATGGCTTCCG
>JANLOZ010000057.1:0-1585 GCA_031366845.1 Novosphingobium sp.
GCCGATCCTTGGCGGCACCGCGCAGATTACTGGCAGTTTTAACGCAAAAAGCGCCAATCAGCTGGCGATTTCGCTGGCATCGGGCGCGCTGCCGGTCGATCTCAAGGTGATTGAGGAACGCACGGTGGGGCCTGATCTGGGTAAAGAGTCGATCCAAAAAGGAATGCTGGCTTTTATGGTCGGCACCGCGGCGCTGATGACGTTTATTCTGGCGATGTATGGCCGGTTTGGCGTCTATGCCTGCCTTGCTCTGGTGGTCAATATCCTGATGATCCTTGGCGTGATGGCGGGTCTCGGAACGACGCTGACGCTGCCGGGGATCGCCGGCTTCGTGCTGACGATCGGTGCGGCGGTGGATGCCAACGTGCTTATCAACGAACGTATTCGCGAAGAGCGCCATCGCGGGCGGCGCGTGATGCAGGCGGTTGAAGTGGGTTACAAAGAGGCCAGCCGCGCGATTTTCGACGCCAATATCACCAACGTGATCGCGGCCACACTGATGTTCGCTTTCGGCACTGGCCCGATCAAGGGCTTCGCGGTGGTGCTGATCATCGGCATTATCACTTCGGTGTTCACCGCCGTTGTCATGACCCGGATGTGGGTGTCCAACTGGCTGCGCAAGGCGCGTCCGCAAGAAATCGCATTGTGAGGGAAGGGCAGACATGAAACTCCTCAAGCTCGTTCCTGATAACACCAACATCCGCTTTCTGCGCTGGCGGGGGCCGTTCTACACCGCCAGCCTGATCCTGATGGCGATCAGCCTGGCGCTGATCTTCACCCGCGGGCTCAACATGGGCGTCGATTTCCGTGGCGGTCAGATGATCCGGGTGACCTTCACCCAGTCCGAGGTTGCTCCGGTGGAGAAATTGCGCGCCGAAATTGGCGCGCTGGGGTTTGGCGAGCCGGTAATCCAGCAGGTCAGTCAGGGCGGCAAGGACAACGCCGTGTCGATCCGCATGAAGTTGCCCGACGGTTCGGAGAAGGACGCTGGAGCGGCGGAAGCAATGGCGAGCAAGATCACCGGCGCTATCAAGACGCACCATCCAGATGCGCGGGTCGACGGCGTTGATTCAGTGTCGGGCAAGGTTTCCAAGGAATTGGGCTGGACCGCGTTCAAGGCGCTCGGCTCGGCAGCGCTGGCGGTTGCGGCCTATATCTGGTTCCGGTTCGAATGGCAGTTCGGCATCGGGGCGCTGCTCAGTCTGGTTCATGACGTAACCTTGACGCTGGGGATGTTCGCGCTGACCCAGATGGAATTCGATCTCAACATTGTCGCGGCGCTGCTGACCTTGATCGGCTATTCGCTCAACGATACCATTGTCGTCTATGACCGAATACGCGAAAACCTGAAAAAGTTCAGACGGATGCCTATGCCCGAGCTGCTCGATCTTTCGGTCAATGAAACGCTGCACCGCACCATTGCCACCTCGCTGTCGATCCTGATCACGCTGGTGGCATTGCTGATTTTGGGGCCGGGGGTGATCTTCGGATTTACCGCCGCGATCACGCTCGGCATCTTCGTCGGCACTTACAGTTCGATCTATATGGCGGCGCCGATCCTGATCTGGCTCAAGGTCACATCATC
>JANLOZ010000079.1:0-17579 GCA_031366845.1 Novosphingobium sp.
TTCGAATTTGCCGGAAGTTTTGGCGTAACGATGATTCGCGGCGGGGTCTGTGCGCTGGTTCATGCGCTGGTGCCGGGCTGGTGCGTCACCACTGGCAGCGATACCGTAAGGCGGCTCAACCACATCATGACCGAACAGCGCCGCGCCAAGGGGCAGCCCGCCGTGGCTTCGACGATCATCGATTGGGTGATCTGACCCCGCGTGGTAACCTCGTGGCACGAAATGGCGGATGGGCGGCGGATTGCTTTCCAGTTCACGCCGGGCTGCGGGCCAGGGCTGGTGTTCCTTCCCGGCTATATGTCCGACATGGCGGGCAGCAAGGCACAGGCGGTGTTCGATTGGGCTGCCTCGCACCATCGCGCTTGTCTGCTGCTTGACTATTCGGGCTGCGGGATGAGCGAGGGGCGCTTTGCCGATGGCACGCTTTCGCGATGGTGCGAGGAGGTGCTGGCGTTGATTGCGGCACACTGCCCCGGAAAGATCGTGCTGATCGGCTCGTCGATGGGCGGCTGGCTCTCGCTGCATGTCGGGCTGGCACTGGGCGATAGACTGGCAGGGCTGGTCGGCATCGCCGCCGCGCCGGACTTTACCGACTGGGGATTTACGCCTTCGCAAAAGTCCGAACTGGCAGCGGGTCACACCGTGTTCGAGGCCAATCCCTATGGCCCTGAACCGACGCCGACCTTCGCCGGATTCTGGGCAGACGGTCAGCAGATGCGTCTGCTGGGGGGCGAAATCGCCATCGATTGCCCCGTGCGGTTGCTGCAGGGTCAGGCCGATGCCGATGTGCCGTGGCAAACCGCACTGCTGCTTGCAGAGGCCTTGCGTTCATCCGATGTGCAGGTGCACCTGATCAAGGACGGGGACCACCGGCTGTCCCGCCCCGCCGAAATCGCAATCCTTTTGCGCACAGTGGCCGATCTGACCGACATGCTCTGACAACAAGGATACCATGGCGCTGCTTCTTACTTTCCTGCCGCTGATGCTCGCGCAGATCGGGCCCTATGCCCAGCCGGGGCCGATAAACGCGGCCAAGCCGCCCATCGAGGGCCGCGATGCGCCGCGCCGCAAGACCGCGCCGCCGCCGCTGCAACTGCCGCCGCCGCTGGTTTCGGGCAAGGGCCAGTCGTGTCAGGATCTGGTGAAAAGCGATCCTGCCGAAGCTGAAAGCTTCGCGCGCGATTGGATCGCGGCTGCGAAGGGGGGCGATGTTGCTGATGCGCACTATTGCCTCGGTACCGCCGCCAGCCAGCGCGAGGACTGGGCGGAGGCCGAGACGGCTTTCCTCGCCGCGCGTGATGCCACGGCTGCCGATGAACACCGCCAGCGCGCGCAACTGGGCGCAGCTGCGGGGATCGCTGCCGATAGCGGCGGATCGCGCGACCGGGCGTTGACCGAGCTGGCCACCGCGCATGCCGAAGCTCTCGCGGTCCCCGATCCGGCCCTGGCGGGGGCAATTGCGCTTGACCGGGCGAGCCCACTGTTCGCGCTCGGTCGCACGACTGAGGCCGCTGCCGCGCTCTATGAGGCACGCGCCACTCTCACCGGCAATTCCGACGCCTGGCTGATTTCCGCGCGCTTCGCCCGGCGGCAAAAGAAGCTGGAGGATGCGCAGTCCTATATCGAACGCGCGGCCGCGCTCAATGCCCACGATCCCGCGATCGGCCTCGAGGCAGGGGTTATCGCCGCGCTTTCCGGGCGCGAGGCGGCGGCGCGCAAATCGTGGCAATCTGTGCTGGCTTCCGCCCCGTTGAGCGCCGAGGCACAGACTGCCAAGGGTTACCTTGCGCAGATCGGCCCTGGCGATGCTGTGCCGGCCAAGGCGCCGCCAGCGGCCGCGCAACCGGCTGGACCTTCGGGACGTTAAATCTTCCGGCAAGGAATATGCCGTGTAAACTGGTTGCAGTTGAGACTAGTCCTGCCTAGAACACCTAGGTACGCGGCAGAAATCCGCAATTATCCTTGTTTACAACGAGCGCAGCACAGCCCAGCTTGCAAACGAGGCCTGCTGCTTTGAGGAGAAAGACAGCCATGGCGACCCGTACCGCCGCAGCCAAAGGCGCGGCCGCGCCGCAAGCGCTGGCGACCACGCTTGCCGCCCGGCTGGCCAAGGCGGTTTTGCCCGGCGACATGGCGCTGATTCCTGGCGCGATAAACAGTGCGGCTGAATTTCTGCTCGGCGGCGCTGCGCGCAGGCTGCCTGGTTTTGCGGCAATAGCGATTAAATCGGGCGGCACCGGCGGGCGGATGACCCGCATTGCCGTGATCAATGATGACATGCCATTTCTGGTCGATTCGATCACCACCACGGTAGCAGCACAGGGCCTGACGATTGATCGCCTGATCCACCCGGTCGCTTCGGTTGAGCGCAGCAAGAGCGGCCGGCTTGTGGCTTTGCCCAAAGCCAGCACCGGAACGCCGCGCGAATCGATGATATATCTTGAGGCAGGCCGCACCGATGCCGCCGCCCAGGTTGCGCTCGCTACCGCGCTCGAAACCACCCTGGCACAGGTCCGCTCCGCCGTTGCCGATTGGCCGGCGATGAAAGCGGTGATGGCCGCCGATGCCGCTGCGCTTGAAATGCGGTTTGGCGCGGGCTCGGAAAGCGCGGCACTGCTGCATTGGCTCGGCGACGATATGCTCACGCTGCTTGGTCATGTTACCCACCACCGGGATGGCCGTGAAAGCAACCTTCTCGGGCTTTGCAACGGCGATGCCAAGCCGTTGCTCGCCGCGGCATCCTGGAAAAACGCCTTCGCCTGGTTCGATGAACATCCTGATGCCCGCGTGCCGCTGGTGATCAAGTCGAACCGCATCAGCGCCGTCCACCGTCCGGTGCCGCTTGATCTGTTTCTGGTTCCGGTGGTCAAGGCGGGCAAGCTAGACGCGCTTTCGGTCCACGCCGGGATCTGGACCAGCGCGGCGCTCGCGCAATCGCCATCCGATGTTCCGGTAATGCGGGCGCAGCTTGCGGCGCTGATGGACAAGTTTGGTTTTGCCCCCGGCGGGCACAACGGCAAGGCGCTGGTCCATGCGCTCACCGCGCTGCCGCACGATATCCTTGTCAGCTTTGAGGAGCACGATCTCGAACGCGTGGCGACAACGATGATGTCGCTGGTTGAACGCCCCCGACCGCGGCTTATGCTGGTCTGTGCGCCACTAATGCGCCACCTGTACGCGTTTGTCTGGCTGCCGCGCGATGCCATCTCGACCGGCACCAGGCTGCAAATTCAGGCGATGCTGGTCCAGGCCGCCGATGGCCCGGTGCTCGACTGGAGCCTTGAGGTTGAGGGCAGCAGCCTCGCGCTGCTGCGCTTCGTCATCGATATCCGCGAAGGCGCGACGATCCCCGACGAACGCGCGCTCGATGCCCGGCTCAAGCTGATGCTGCGCGGCTGGGGTGAGGCGGTGGAAAGCGAGCTCGCGAATCATCTCGATACGGCACAAGCCACTGAAATAGGCGCGCGTTTTGCCGATGCCTTTCCGCTCGGCTATCGCTCGGCCAATGGCGCGGCGGAAGCGGCGCTGGATATTCGCTGTCTGCTTGGTCTGGCCAGCCACGACCAATCGGCTGACAGCATGGCTCCGCGCCGGGGTGTGCGCCTTCATGCCCGCGCCGGCGATGGCGAGCAGCACCTGCGGCTCAAGCTCTATCAGCGCAGCGGCGCAATTGCGCTTTCGGATGCGGTCCCGGCGCTCGAAAACTTCGGCTTCCGGGTGATCGAGGACACGCCCACGGCGCTTGAAGGTAAAGGCGAAAGCCTCGGCGCGATCCACGATTTTCTGCTCGAACTTCCGCCCGCGCGCTCAGCGCCGATTGTCCTCGCGCAAGCTGCGATGATCGAGGGAGCCATCGCCGAAGTGCTCAACGGCACCAGCGAGGACGATGCGTTCAACCGCCTGATCCCCGGGCTCGGGCTCGGCGCGCGTGAGGCGAACTGGCTGCGCGCCTGGTTCCGTTACCTGCGGCAGGCCGGGATGACCTTTGGCATTTCCACCGCGGTTGATGCGCTGCAGCACGCGCCGCAGGTGACCTGCGGCGTGCTCGCGCTGTTCCGCGCTCGCCACGATCCCGAATTTTCCGGTAGCCGCGACAAGGCTGAGAGCAAGGCGCAGGACGCGATCCGCGAAGGGCTCACCAAAGTTGCCGCGATCAACGATGACCGCCTGCTGCGCGCCTATCGCGCGGTGGTGGCTGCGATGCTGCGGACCAATGCTTTTGCCCCCGCCGCATTGTCCGGCGGTTTGATCGCGCTCGCTTTCAAGCTCGATTCGGCGCAGGTTCCGGGCCTGCCCAAACCCCTGCCATGGCGCGAAGTCTTCGTCTATTCAAGGCGCGTCGAAGGCATCCACCTGCGCGCGGGGCCGGTGGCGCGCGGGGGCCTGCGCTGGTCTGACCGGCGCGACGATTTCCGCATCGAAGTGCTCGGGCTGATGAAGGCCCAGCGCGTTAAGAACGCGGTGATCGTTCCGACCGGGGCCAAGGGCGGATTCTATCCCAAGCTGCTCCCCGATCCGGCGCTGAACCGCGATGGCTGGCTGGCGGAGGGCAAGGCGAGCTATCAGGTTTTCGTCCGCTCGCTGCTGTCGATCACCGACAATATTGTGAACGGCAAGGTCGTCCACCCGGCGCAGGTCACCATCTGTGACGGGGAAGACCCCTATTTCGTCGTCGCAGCGGACAAAGGAACGGCGACCTTTTCTGACACCGCCAACGCGCTGGCCGCCGAGGTCGATTTCTGGCTCGACGATGCATTCGCCAGCGGCGGATCGAAGGGCTATGATCATAAGGCGATGGGCATCACCGCCAAGGGTGCCTGGCTCTCGGTCCAGCGTCATTTCCTTGAATTGGGCACCGACGTGCAGAAGGACCCGGTGCGCGCCGCCGGATGCGGCGATATGTCGGGCGACGTGTTCGGCAATGGCATGCTGCTCAGCAAGTCGATCCGGCTGGTCGCCGCCTTTGATCACCGGCACATCTTTCTCGATCCCGAACCGGACGCAGCCAAATCATGGAAAGAGCGCGCGCGGATGTTTGCGCTGCCAAGGTCAAGCTGGGATGATTACAACAAGGCGCTGATTTCCAAAGGCGGCGGGGTGTTTCCGCGCAGCGCCAAGGAAATTCCGCTCTCCGCGCCGGTGCGCGCATTGCTGGGAGTCGAGGCTGCTACGCTCGACCCTGAAAGCCTTATCACCGCAATCCTCAAAGCGGAGGTCGATCTGCTGTGGTTCGGCGGTATCGGCACCTATGTGAAGGCTGCGGCGGAGAACAACGCCACGGTCGGCGATCCCGCCAATGATGGCCTGCGCATTGATGGCCGTGATGTGCGGGCACGGGTCATCGGCGAAGGTGCCAATCTCGGCTGCACGCAAGCCGGGCGGATCGATTTCGCGATGCACGGCAGTGGCGGCGCGGGCGGACGGATCAACACCGATTTCATCGACAATTCGGCTGGTGTCGATTGTTCGGACAAAGAGGTCAACATCAAGATCGCGCTGGCATCTGCAAAGCGCGCAGGTCGGCTTACCGAATCTGCGCGGGTCAAGCTGCTGGTGGAAATGACCGACGATGTTGCGGCGCTGGTGCTCGAAGACAACCGGCTGCAAGCGCTGGCGCTGTCGATTGCCTCATCGGGCGGCGCAGCGGGTACCGGTTCCTATCTGCGGCTGGTCGAAATGCTCGAGGAGCTCGGACAGTTAGATCGCAAGACCGAAGGTCTGGCGGACAACGACACGCTCAAACGCCGCGCCGCCGATGGCCATGGCCTCACCCGTCCCGAACTGGCGGTGCTGCTATCGAGCGCCAAGCTGGCGCTGCAGGAAGCGCTCGAACATTCCACCGTGGTTGATGATCCGGGATTCGATGCCGGCCTGCTTCAGGCATTCCCCGCGGCGATGCGCGGTAAGTTCGCCAGGGATATCCTGTCGCACCGGCTTCGGCGCGAGATTATCGCCACCCGCATTGCCAACCGCATGGTCAACCGCATCGGCACAATTCATCCGTTCGAACTGGTCGAGGAAGAAGGCGCGAGTCTGGCGCAGGTGGCCGGTGCTTTTGTCATCGCCGAGCAACTGTTCGGACTAGATGCCGTGTGGCAGAAACTTGAGACCGCGCCGATGAACGAGGTGGCGCGCATCGCGCTGATCCGGCGCTTGTCGGGCGCGGTGCGCAGCCATATGGCTGATCTGCTGCGCGCCGGGGCAGGCCTCGTGCCGCCGTCACAGACTATAGCCGAGCTTTCGGGCGGGATTGGCAAATTGAGCGAGCTCGCAGCCTCGCTGATCGCTGGCGAAGCGCGCGCGCAATCTGCGCGAATTGTTGCCGAGATCGTCGCCACCGGCGCGCCCAGGGCTGAAGCGGCCAAAGTCGGGCACCTGTTCGATATGGATGGCGCGATTGGCCTGGCACGGCTGGCGCGTGACAGCGGCGTCGGGCCCGAAGCGCTGACTCGCGCCTTCTCGCAGCTTGGCGCAAGACTTGGCCTCGACTGGGCACAGCAGGCCGCCGCGCGGGCGCGACCATCCGATCCGTGGGAGCGCCTGCTGGTCGCCGGCCTCGCGCGCGATTTCCAGCAGATGCGGCTCGATTTTCTGCGCCGTGCTGGCGGCGGCAAAGGCAAGGCTGATCCGGCAACGGTGGTCGAGACCTGGGCTGCGGCTCAGGCGCAACCGATCGGCCAGTTCCGTGCAATGGTAGCGCGGGCGCAAGCTGCAGCTCCGGTTGCCCCCGCTGTATTGGCACAAATCGCCAGTCAGGCGCGGAATTTGCTGGGACGGTAGGGTTATAGGTCCACCTTCGAGTTCCCGACTTCCACGCATTATCTCATCATCCCGACCATTATATCGGCGACTTATAAATCACTGATATAATTTCTAAAAATAGACCATTTTTGGCCTGTGCGTGAACTGTGTAGAACTTTTTGCGGTTTGTCTCGAATGTCGGCGACTTGAGACCGCCGCTTTCTCCGTTATTTTTGGTCAATGGCGAAAAGAGATTCGGGCGCCGATATGCGTGCTGAGTCATTCTGATTTCCGGGCATATGCGGGGATCGCGTCTAAGTCCTACCTCATTCCTCGATTCCATCTGCGGCATAGACGTTGGCAGCAAAGTTCTCGACCGCAAGGGCGCAAGCCCCAAGCTGTTGCTGAGCAGTCGTGAGGGCATCACCAGCAAAGAAATCGCGCGCGGCGATTTTGGCAAGCCAGACTTCGAGCTTTTTCAAGTCGTCCTCGACCTCTTCCAGCTCGGCAAAGGTAAACTTCTCAGCGATAATCTCCTTGGCTACTTCGTCGAGTATCCCTTGGGCGCGGGTTTCAAATTCCTGATATTCACGCTGCCGGTCGCTGACGAACCGCGCGATCATATCCTTGTCATCCGCCACAGCAGTTGCCTCGAACAGACTGGCATTGCCGCCTTGCGCCTGCACGGTTTGGGCTAAGTCGTTCAACAATGAATGATGCGCTTCGGTCGCTGGCAACATCCACGCCCCATGTTCAACGCTGGTTGCGCCTGCCGCGCGCAACCGCCGCCACAGCGCAACCCGCGCGCTTGATGCTGAGGCAGGTATCTGGGTTAGCAGGAGGAGCCATTTCAGCCTGGTCATATTAGCCCCAATTGTAATAGCTGTTGCATGGCGTTTGGGAAGTCCTATGAAGTAACAGCTATTACATTAGGATGCTTGCCGCAGATGACAAACCGCAAATTCCACCGCTGGCTGAGCGTCGTCGGCATAGTGTTTTTCTTGTCGGTTTCACTGACCGGCATCTGGATGCAAGGCGAAGCCATCTTTGGCGAGGACGAAGCCGCGCGTGAAGCGATGGCGGAAATTACTTCCCCTGCTTCGTTGGCAGCGCCTTTGCCCGCCAATGCTGTTACGATGGACAAGGCCCGCGCGATCATTCTCGCCCGCTACGGCAATCGGCCCGTTGCCTCGGTCGATTGGGTCATCAAGGCTCCGGTTCCCGCCTATGTCTTCCATCTCGACGGCACGGAGCCGGTCAAGGTGAGCGTCGATGCTGCAACCGCCGCAATCATCAAGTCCGAACCCGATGGCGAAGATTGGGTGGTGCGCCTCCACACGGGCGAGATATTGGGCGACGGGGGTAAATTCCTCGGGCTGGCTTGGGGGCTGGCGCTGATTGCCATGAGCGTCACCGGGATGATCCTCTATCTGAACATGCTGCGCGCGCGGCGCACCGGCTCCGCAGGCAAAGTGCGCGGATGGCGGCGGTATTTCTGGTGAGGGTTTTGCTAACCGCAATGGCCGTGCCGTTGCTGTCGGTCACGGCAACGTCCGCCCTGGCGCAATCGGCTCCGTCAACCGATGCCCCACCGGTTCTGTCGTTCAACCCGGATGCGGGCGTTGTTGTCCAATCTGACGATTTCCGCATAACCGCATGGGGCTTTGCCGAACGGTTGATCGATCCTGACGGCAGGGATAGCTGGCGGCGGGTGCGACAAGGGGCAGAATTCGATCTCCCGCGCCTGACGACGCATTTGCGCGCAGCGGTCGTCTATGAGGTCGATCTGACCAACAGCGATTTCCTCCACAACGGCCCGTTTCGCCGCAATTTCGAAAACCTGTTCGTGTCGTTGCAGGATGCCGACGATCCGGGCCTGTTCCGGGTGCTGTTCGGGCACAACACCCATATCCTGTCGCGCGACGACAATCTGTCCTCAGGCAATTTGCCGACTATCAATCGTTCGCTGGTCCTGGAAGAGCATGGTTCGGTCAACACCTTCGGCGCGCAGATGGGGTTCCAGTTGCAGAAGGCACTGTCGCCCAAGACCACGATCCAGTTCTCACTGGGAGATAACCGGGGTTCGCTCAACGCCGGAGAATACCACGGCAGCATCGGTCGTTCGGTCGCAGGTAAGCTCCTGCTGACGCCCATCAATGATGCGCAAGGGGCGCGCAAGCTGACCCTCGGCTTCGCAAGCGACTTTACAAGCGGCATCACCAATCGAGACTTCACGCTGGGGACGGCAATCGGGCAAGCGCCGCTCGGCGGCGTTGCAGCGACGGGCGGCAAACTGACATTTGAGGCGGATGCCGCCTACACCTTCCCGCTTGCCGGACGCCCTGCAACAATTGAGGGCGAAGTGATCCGTTCGCGCTTCTCGGGCAGCAAGAGCGACGTGTTCGGGGGCTATGTCATGGGGCAAGTCTCACTTTTCGACACACGCAAGGCAGGCGATCTCGACCTGTTCCTGCGCTATGATTTTGTCAGTCTGGGGCGGGATGCGATCATGGGGCGCGCGCGGCAGAGTGCCATTCGCGCGGGGTTCAACTACAATCTGCCTTTCACCGGCAAGCTCGCGAGCCTGCACGTTGAGTATGCCCATAACAGCGTGAGCGGACCCGCTGCAATTATCACGCAGATCAAGCCCGCCGACGAGTTCCGCATCGGACTGAGGATCAGCCTGCAATGCTACACGCGGCACTTGTTTCAGGATCCATCATGCCTTGTGCGCCGAAGCAAACCTCGGAAATGCGGCGGCACCGTTACTGCTTCTTGCGCGCAAACTGCGCATTGGGAAAATGGTTCCTGAAACGCGCTCAGGATGACGGAATTTTGTAAGTGAGAGTGCAGGCTGCGGTTTTTGGCAGCAGTGCGCTGCGCTACTCTTCCTCCACCGCGCTCACCAGCAGCTTGTCAATCTTGCGTCCGTCCATGTCGACAATCTCGAACCGCCAGCCTTGCTCCGTGAAAACCTCACCTTCATGGGGGAGGCGCTTGAGCACGGAGAGCGCGAAACCCGCGACCGTCGCATAGTCGCGGTCGTCCGGGAGCATGATCGCCAGCCGCCCGGCGAGCGCATCAGCGGGCAGAGCTCCGGAAATCAGCAGCGAACCATCCTCGCGCTCGACCACCATCGGCATATCGCCCTCGTCCTGATGGCTGGCGAAATGCCCGACGATGGCGGTGAGCAGATCGGCGGGGGTAACCACGCCTTCCAGGTGTCCATATTCATCGTGCACCAGCGCCATCGACACGCCCGATTGCTGCAAAATCCGTAGCGCATCCATGGCATCAAGCTGATCGGGAACGATCTCCGCCTTTTTCATCAGCCGCCCGATCTGCGCCTTCTTGCCAGAGAGCAGCGCACGCTGGACGTCCTTGACCTTGACCACGCCAACAATCGTATCGGGCGCGCCATCGACCACCGGCCACAACGAATGCGGCGAGCTTTTGAGCAGCGCGCGCACCGCGTCTTCATCCGCACGCCGGTCAATCATGTCGAGTTCATTGCGCGGAGTCATCAGTTCGCGCACCGGTCGGTCTGCCAGCCGCATGATGCCCGACATGATCGCGCGCTCGTCCTCCTCGATTACTCCTGTGCGCGTCGCCTCGGCGAAGATCATGTGGAGTTCTTCGGCAGTAACAGCGCTTTCGCCAGCGCGGGTCACACGCAGCAACGACAGAATCAGCCCCGAGCTCTTATCGAGCAGCCAGACGAATGGTGCCATTGCCCTCGCCAGCAGAGCCATCGGCAGCGCGGCGATGACCGCGATCCCCTCGGCGTGGCGGAGCGCCACCTGCTTGGGCACCAACTCACCGATCACCAAGCTGAAATAGCTGGTCACCGCGATACTGACGATAAAACCTGCGCGCGCTGCGCTGTGTTCGGCAACGCCCCATGCGAGCAGCCGTTCACCCACCGGGCCGCCAAGCTCGGAGCCCGAATAGGCTCCGGCGACGATGCTCACCAGCGTGATCCCGCTCTGCACCGTGCTGAGGAATTTGCCGGGGTCCGCTGCCAGCGCAATCGCCACGCTCGCGCCCTTGCTGCCGCGCTCGGCCTCAACCTTGAGCCGGGCGGTGCGTGCCGAAACGATCGCCAGTTCGGAGAGCGCGAACAGTCCGTTGAGCAGGATCAGACCTGCGATGATGAAAACATCGGACCATGGGAAAGGTGTCACGCGCGCAGCACTATCAGCTTAGTCCGGTCCCCGCCAGTTCCCGCGCGCGCGTCGCCAACCGGGCGACAGCATCGGCGTGAATTGCCGGTGCGGTGACCAGCACCCCGAAGGCGCGCGGATCGGGCTTGTTGTAATTGAGCGGCCCGCCAAAGGCATCGGTCACCGCCGCGCCCGCTTCCCGCGCAATCAAGGCTGCCGCGCCGATATCCCACTCCCAGCCCCAACGCAGCGTGGCGAGCAGATCGGCCTCGTCAGCCGCGACCATGGCGATGCGCAGAGCGATAGAATTGGGCTTGTCCACCCGCTCAAGGTCAGCGTCGATGCTCGGCAGGTGATCCGCCGGAACCCGCGCTCCGGGCAGAACTGTGCGCGTGCTCGCCGCCAGCCGCGCGTCGTTACGCCACGCGCCTTGACCCGCCTCGGCCCGCCAGAATTCCCCGCGTGCGGGCGCGTGGAGCATCCCCAGCAACGGTCGCCCGGCGCTCACCAGCGCTACCGAAACAGCCCAGCCCGGCCGCCCGCGAATAAAATCACGCGTGCCGTCAATCGGATCGACCAGCCAGATCAGATCGCCACCCAGCCGTTCGGGGGCATCGGCAGTTTCTTCAGAAAGCCAGCCCGCCGATGGCAGCAGCGCGCCGAGCTCGCGCTTGAGGAAAGCATCAACTGCCAGGTCAGCGGCGGAAACCGGATCGCCGGGCGATTTCTCCCACGAGTGGAGCGCATGCCCGCCGCCCGGCCACCGCGCCATGGCCATATCGCCGCCCGCGCGGACAATGGCTTCGAGGCGCGATCGATCAATCATGCCGGTTTCCCCGCCGGGAATGTTCCAATCGGTGATAATCGTTCGCAAGAGGCGTTCATATTTCTACCCTAAGGGCGGATTGCAGGGCTTTTCAAGCCCGCTGCACTATGCTTAGGCGGCGGCGCAAAATTAGCCCCATCCGCACATCATGCCCGAAAGCGCCCTGCCATGAACATCCACGAATACCAAGCCAAGGAACTGCTGGCTAAATTCGGCGTCGGCATCCCCGCAGGCATTGCTGCGATGACCGTGGCCGATGCGGTCGCCGCCGCGAGGCAGCTCCCCGGGCCGCTCTATGTGGTCAAGGCGCAGATCCACGCAGGCGGGCGCGGCAAGGGCAAGTTCAAGGAGCTCAGCGCCGAAGCCAAGGGCGGCGTGCGGCTGGCGAAATCGATCGAGGAAGTTGAAGCCTGCGCCACCGAAATGCTCGGCAACACGCTGGTGACAATTCAGACCGGCGATGCCGGCAAGCAGGTGAACCGGCTTTACGTGACCGATGGCGTCGATATCGCCAGCGAATATTACCTGTCGATGCTGGTTGACCGCAAGACCGGGCGCGTCGCGCTGATCGTTTCGACCGAAGGCGGGATGGACATCGAGGAAGTCGCGCATTCGACGCCGGAAAAAATCCAGACGATTACCGTCGATCCCGCGCAAGGCTTCATGCCGCACCATGGCCGCGCGGTGGCTTTCGCGCTCAAGCTCAAAGGCGATCTCAACAAGCAGGCACAGGTGCTCGCCAAACAGCTTTACGACGCCTTCATGGCGCTCGACTGCGCGATGCTTGAAATCAATCCTCTGGTCGAAACCAAAGACGCTCAGCTGCTGGTGCTCGACACCAAGATGAGCTTTGATTCAAACGCGCTCTACCGCCATCCTGATGTGGAAGCGCTGCGCGATGAAACCGAGGAGGACCCGGCGGAAGTCGAAGCGAGCAAATATGACCTCGCCTATATCAAGCTCGACGGCAACATCGGCTGCATGGTCAACGGTGCCGGGCTTGCCATGGCGACGATGGACATCATCAAGCTGAACGGGGCCTTCCCGGCCAATTTCCTCGACGTCGGCGGCGGCGCGACCAAGGAAAAGGTGACCTCGGCGTTCAAGATCATCCTCTCCGATCCGGCGGTCGAAGGCATCCTGGTGAACATCTTCGGCGGCATCATGAAGTGCGATATTATCGCTGACGGCATCGTTGCGGCGGCAAAAGAAGTGAACCTGTCGGTGCCTTTGGTGGTCCGGCTTGAAGGCACCAATGTCGAGCAGGGCAAAGCCATCCTCGACAATTCGGGTCTGGCGATTGTTTCGGCAAGCGACCTTGGCGATGCGGCGCGGAAGATTGTGGCGGAAGTGAAGAAGCTGGGGTAAGCTTGTGACGTGACTGAAAACGTCGAAAGGCTGATTCTCGAACACCTGAAACGCTTTCAGGCGACGCTTGACCGTGTCGAGCGCAAGCAGGACGAAATGTTCACGCGCATTGCCAATCTTGAAAGCTCACTGGCTTCGGTTATGCAACATCTTGGGCACCTTTCATCTGCTGACGCTGCGCAACAGGTTGGAATCGACAATGTCAGTCGCCGTCTCGACCGGATTGAGCGACGGCTGGAGTTGACGAGCTGAGTGGCACGACAGAAAACTGTCAGCTTGATCGCGAAATTAGCTTAGGCCTGCCGTTGACGCTGCCAAAGACTTGACCTTCTTCGCAACTGCGGCAATGGGCGGGGCGCGGGTTTAATCGCCCGGCTAAATTTTTTGTGAGTCTCATTTACCGTCTCCATCTGTGCAAGGATCACACGCATGAAGATTATCGTCCCCGTCAAACGGGTGATCGACTATAACGTCAAGCCGCGGGTGAAGTCCGATGGCTCCGGCGTCGATCTGGCCAACGTCAAGATGAGCATGAACCCGTTCGACGAAATCGCCGTCGAAGAGGCGCTCCGCCTGCGCGAAAAGGGCGTGGCGACCGAGGTGATCGCCGTAACAGTTGGCCCGCAAAAGGCGCAGGAAACCTTGCGCACCGCGCTTGCCATGGGCGCAGACCGCGCAATTCTGGTTATGACCGATGATGCTGTTGAGCCGCTTGCCGTCGCCAAGATCCTCAAAGCCATTGCCGATGAAGAGGCCCCCGGCCTTGTCATCCTCGGCAAGCAGGCGATTGACGATGATTGCAACCAGACCGGCCAGATGCTCGCCGCGCTGATGGGCCGCCCGCAAGGCACCTTTGCCAGTGCGGTTGTTGTCGATGGAGACTGGGTTTCGGTGACGCGCGAAGTTGATGGTGGTTCGGAGACGGTCAAGCTGGCGATGCCTGCGATTGTCACCACCGATCTGCGCCTGAACGAACCGCGCTATGCATCGCTGCCGAACATCATGAAGGCAAAGAGCAAGCCGATGGCGAACAAGACACCTGCCGATTATGGCGTCGATACCGCCCCCAGGCTCAAAACGCTGAAAGTAACCGAGCCGCCGGTGCGATCTGCCGGGATCAAGGTTGCCGATGTTGATGCGCTGGTTGCCAAACTCAAGGAAATGGGAGTCGCCGAATGAGCGTTCTCGTCTATGCCGAACACGACAATGCTGCGCTCAAAGATGCGACACTTGCCGTTGTTACCGCCGCTGCAAAGCTGGGTGAAGTTCATGTGCTGGTCGCCGGTGCCGGTTGCGCCGGGGTGGCCGATGCCGCCGCCAAGATCGCAGGCGTTGCCAAAGTCCTGCTGGCGGACAACGCCGCCTATGCCAACCAGCTTGCCGAAAACGTTGCACCGCTGGTTGCCGGGCTGATGGCAGGATACGACGCCCTGCTCGCGCCTGCCACCGCGCACGGCAAGAACATCGCCCCGCGCGTTGCTGCGCTGCTTGATGTCATGCAGATCAGCGACATCCTCTCGGTGGAAGGCCCCAAGACCTTCACCCGGCCGACCTATGCAGGCAATGCCATCGCCATGGTCGAATCGAGCGATGCCAAGCTGGTGATCACCGTGCGCGGCACCGCTTTTGCCAAAGCGGAACCCAGCGGCGGATCGGCTTCGGTTGAGGCCGTATCAGGCGCAGGCGATGCCGGAATTTCGAGCTTTTCCGGCGCAGAAATCGCTAAGCTTGAGCGCCCTGAACTGACCAGCGCCAAGATCATCGTCTCCGGCGGCCGCGCGCTCAAGGATGCGGCGACGTTTGAGCAGGTCATCTTCCCGCTGGCAGACAAGCTCGGAGCCGCAGTCGGCGCGAGCCGCGCGGCGGTCGATGCGGGCTATGTGCCGAACGATTACCAGGTCGGCCAGACCGGCAAGATCGTCGCGCCCGAAGTCTATGTGGCCATCGGCATTTCAGGCGCGATCCAGCACCTTGCGGGCATGAAAGACAGCAAGACCATCATCGCCATCAACAAGGACGAGGATGCGCCTATTTTTCAGGTGGCGGATATCGGGCTGGTGGCGGACCTGTTTAATGCCGTGCCGGAACTGACGGGGAAGCTGTGATCGTACTTGCGCCCGTTAGCGGGTAGCGATAGCTTCGCAGGCATGAAGCACAGTCTTGAAATCGCAACGAAGGCTCTGGCGTTATGCGCCGGGGCCTTTTTGTTTGGCGGGCAGGTATGGGCCAAGGATGAGCCGGTTGTCTTGGCCCAGAGTGAAAAATGGGTTGCCAATTTTGACACCGATTTTTGCGCGCTGACTACCGCATTTGGTAGCGACGACTCTAAAATCTTCGTCCGGCTGACACGTTTCCAACCAGACGACCCATTCATCCTCGAGCTATTTGGCAAAGCACTCAAGAGCAATGATCCCCGCAGCAAAATCAAAATTGCATTCGGACCAAACGGAAATGTGGTCGAAATCCAAACCACCAATGGCACCAATGGCAAATTGCCAATGATGGTGCTGGGATATCAAGATTTACTCAACCGGAAATCGATACCTAACCAGTTTCGCCCGCCAATTTCTCCAGATCAGGAAGCAGCTGTATCCACGCTCGATGTGGCCGTCCCCGGTCGAAAGCCACTAAGGCTGATGCTCGAATCGATGGGAAAGTCCATGCAAGTCATGCGTGCCTGCACATCAGGTCTTGTGCAAAGCTGGGGTTACGACGCTGATCAGCAGGCAAAGCTTTCACGGCCAGCAGCGGCGATCGGTAGTCCGGGCAACTGGATAGGGACCAACGATTATCCGCAGAACATGGTTCACAGCGGTGGACAGGGGTTTGTTCAATTCAGGCTGGATGTTGAGGCAACTGGCGCAATTTCAGGCTGCCGCGTCTTGCAGCGCACCAACCCTGACGAATTCGCCGATCTAACCTGCAGACTGATTCTGAAGCGCGCGCGTATGTCACCGGCGATGGATTTTGAAGGCAAACCAGTGAAGTCCTATTATGTTAATCGGGTCCAATGGATTATGGAGGATTAAGCAGTGTTAGTGATAAGTATGCTGAATCAAATTCTGGAGGCTGATATCGGGCCAGTGGCGGGCAGTTTTCAATGCCATCCCTAACTGACGAGAAAGATGTGATCAGTCTACAGTTCGGCCACACATCAGCAAAGTCTTTTTACTTTGAGCAGGTGCAATGGCTTCTGTTCTGGTAGCGGATATTGCCCTGATCGCCGCGCCAGTCCACACCCCCCCGATGATTGCCCAGGTCGAACCCTTCCACGCCATCGCCATAAGCCGGATTGCGCATGCTCTGAAGGCCGCAGGGGCCGATGTGATCCATATGGAATTTGGCCAGCCGAGCACCGGCGCGCCGGCCGCAGCCATTCAGGCAGCGCACCAGGTGCTCGATGCCGATCCGATGGGCTATTGGGAATCGACCCCGCTGATGGACCGGATCGCGCTGCATTATCGCGAGGCCTACGGGGTTGAGGTGACGCGCGATCAGATTGTGCTTACCTGTGGGGCATCGCCGGCGCTGGTAATGGCGCTGACCTGCCTGTTCGCGCCAGGCGCGCGGGTCGTGATCGCGCGGCCCGGCTATGTTGCCTATCGCAACACGCTGAAGACGCTCTATCTTGAGCCGTTGGAAATTCCCTGTGGTGCAAGCGAGCGGTATCAGATCACCGCAGCTGCGCTCGATGCGCTTGATCCCGTGCCTGACGGCGTGGTCCTTGCCAGCCCGGCTAATCCCACCGGCACCTTGATCGAGCCGCAGGAACTCGCCGCCATCGCCGATGTCTGTCGCCGCAAGAACATTCGCGTTGTGTCGGACGAGATCTATCATGGCATCACCTATGATGCGCGCGCGCAGTCCATGCTCCAGCATCTGCCCGAAGCACTGGTGGTCAATTCCTTTTCCAAATACTTCTCGATGGCCGGATGGCGGCTGGGCTGGATCGTTGTGCCGCCAGACCTGATTCCCGCTGCGCGCGCGCGGATGGGGAGCCTGTTCCTCACGCCCCCGGCGCTTGCCCAGCACGCGGGGCTGGTCGCTTTCGACTGCCGCGATGAGCTTGACGGCCACGTGCAAACTTACGCGCGCAATCGCGAACTGCTGCTCGCCGCGCTGCCGCTTATGGGACTCGAACGGATCGCTCCGCCCGATGGTGCGTTCTACATCTGGGCGGACATCGGGCACCTGACCAATGACAGCCTGGCCTTCTGCGAAGCGCTGCTGCGCGAAACAGGTATCGCCACCGCACCGGGAATTGACTTCGATCCGGTTGACGGCGGCCGCTTCATCCGGTTCAGTTTCGCCGTATCAACGCCGCTGATCGAAGCGGCCATCGCGCGAATGATTCGCTGGTTCACATCTCGGGGAACCCACCGCGCGGACTAGAGTTTTTCTGTTATAGACGGCACCAGCCCGGTCCCCCGCCCGGCCACCCCCCCTCGGCCAACCAGGCGATTGTACAATATGGGTGGCCG
>JANLOZ010000100.1:0-17110 GCA_031366845.1 Novosphingobium sp.
CCCCCGCCCGGCCACCCTTAAGATATCCTGTCGGGTGGCCGGGCGGGGGAGCGGGCCGGTGCCGATTCCACGTGAGTGGAATAGACTCTAACCCGCTTGTGCCAACCCCGCCTCGGCCCCGGCAATTAGCCCGCGATCATCGTGATTCCAGGGGTGAAAGCCGGGGAGGAAATAGGCGATCCAGCCCGGCAGCATCACGCGCAGCAAGCCGGGGCTACCGGCCAGATACCACAGCACCCGCGCGCGGGCTTTCCAGCCGGTGATGCCGTCTTGCGCCAGCAGGTCGAGCGTGTCGCGATAGCGGTTGGCGATGAAGCGCTGGGTGATGGCGAACATAGACAGCGCTTTCACCTTCCAGCGCCTGCGGCGGCTCCAGCCCTGTGTGGCGAACAGAAAAGTGTCATAGGCCACCGCCTTGTGCTCGATCTCCTCGATCGCGTGCCACCGCCACAAATCGGCGATGTGCGGATCGGCCCCGGCAAGAAAGCGCTGGCTGGCGAGCAACTGATGCGCGAAAATCGCGGTGAAGTGTTCGAGCGCCATCGTCGCGGCCAGATTGACCACCGGCGGCCGCCCGCGCGCAAGATCGAGCATCTCGGACATGCGGGTTTCGATGTGATCGATCTTGTAACCGGCATCGACCGCTGCCTTGTTGAACACCACGTGTTCGCGGCTGTGGTTGACCTCTTGCTTGATAAAGCTGCGGATCGCCTCGGCGAGATGCGCCGGGGCTGTGTCACGGTAAGCGCGCACCGATTCGACGAAGAACGCCTCTCCGCGCGGGAAAGTGGCGGAGAGCGCGTTGAACCATGCGGTGCCAACGGGATCGCCGCCCAGCCACCAGCGCCGCGACTTTTCGCCGCGACCAAAGCGCAGATCGCGAACGGTAATTTCCAGATCGGTGGGGGTGGGAACGTCAGGCAGCTTGCCTGCAAGGCTGCCGCGCTCTAGCGTAATGGGTGAATGTGCGTTCATAATGAAAGCCATATGGAGCTAACTGACACTAATGTCAATAAGGCGCCGCCTCAGCCAGGAAGAAAGCCGCACCGCCGCACTGGCAGCGGCGCGTGCGCTGCTTATCGAAGCAGGGCCGCAAGCGGTTACGCTCAAGGCCGTGGCGGGGCGTGTCGGACGCACCCATGCCAATCTGCTGCACCACTTTGGTTCGGCGTCTGGCTTGCAAAAGGCGCTGGCACAGCATCTGGCGGGGACGATCTGCCACACCATTGCCGATGCGGTGATCGCCAGCCGATCGGGCGTGGGCACCCCGCGCGATGTTGTCGATCTGACGTTTGATGCGTTCGACAAGGAAGGTGGCGGCGCGCTGGCGAGCTGGATGCTGCTCTCGGGCAACGAAGATGCGCTCGATCCGATTGTCGATGCGATCCACGATCTGGTGGATGAGTTGCACGATATGGGATCAGGCTCGATGCGCGAGGTGACGCTGAGCCTGGTGCTGATGGCGCTGGGCGACGCGCTGATGGGCGAACCGCTCAGTCTGGCGCTGGACCTGCCGCGCACATCGGCACGCGATCAGGCCGAGGGGATGCTGGTTGAGGCTGCGGTCAGGGCCGGTATTCTGGATATGAAGGGTTAGCCCAACACCATCCACCCGGGCACCAAATCAGCCGCAATGTCCTCCACCCGCAGATGATCCACCGCCAGCCCAAGCTCGGGATAGGCGACCCGCTGCCGCGACGGAACTGACCGCGCCAGCGGCACCACCACCAATCGCCGGTTCACTTTGGCGCGCCAGTTCATCCGCGCGGTGTTCTCCTGCCCGACATAGCAGCCCTTGGTGAACGACACTCCGTTCAGTTCCGCGGCATTGCATTCGAGCCACAGCAGGTCGCCCAGTTCGCTCCCGCCCTCACAAACGCCAAGCGACAGCCGGTGTGCGAGCCATGCGGGTTCTGCCGATTGATCGCTGCCGCTGGCCGCAGCGATCCAGCGCGTGCCAAGTGCAGGCAGACGCGGGTCGTTACCTGCAAAGTCCGGCTTCCAGTGCACCACCAGCCTATCATCGCGGGCAATGCCGATCTTGCGCCGCAACCGGTACATCGAAAGCCGCTTTATGAGTGCATCGGCCGCTTGCGCCTGGCCATCAATCAGCAGGTCAGCCTCATCTTGCCAAATCAGGAAATCAGCGATCACCTTGCCCTGCGGCGTAAGCAGCGCCGACCATACCGGCAGCGCCGCGGCAGTGTCGCTCGTCACCAGCCCCTGCAAAAACCCGCGCACATCTTCGTCCTCTGCCAAAGGCGAAAGGCGGATTACGGCGCGGCTGGCGAGACAGGTTGAATTCATGCTGCCAAGGTGGGGCGCGCAGACCCACTTGGCAACGCCAACTACAAATCCGCCGTCAGATAAAACGAGACATTGCGTTTGGTGTTGTAGCCATAGACGCCAGCGCCGATGGGTATGAATTCGAACACATTGGCAATGTTACCCATCGCCACCCGCGCGGTGAACGGTTTGCCGCCCAGCTTGAACCTGTAGCGCGCGCCCACCCCGACGCGGGTCGATCCCGGCGCGATCACGCTGTTATCGACCGTGCCGACCGCGCTCGAATCGTGGTTCACATAAGCATCGAGCGTTACCGAAGGCGCGAACGGCAAGGTCCAGTTGGCGTTAAACCGGGTGCGCAGGTCAATCTGGCCGACCGGCTTTGCCCCTACCGGTTGAGCGATGGTTGGCGATGCGATAACGCGCGGCTGCTGCCAAACGCCGCCGGCAACGATTCGCAGGTTTTTGAAAGGGTTGGTGGTCAGGCTGGCCTCGATGCCTTTGTGTGTTTCATCGCCGAGCACGCCGTAGCGGTTGGTCTTGTCGAGATCGATATAGGGCTTGGTGATGGCAAAATAGCCGAGGATCACTGTCGTGGTTTTCACCGGCGACCAGCGAATGCCGAAATCATATTGCCGGGTGCGGATCGCCGGGAGCACTTGATTGGCGTTGGCCGCGAAACCCGGCGCGGATCCGGCATCTTCAAGCCCGCGCATATAGGAGGCATAAGCAATCAGCCTGGCGGTGACCGGAGCAGCCACGGTAAAATAAGGCAGGGTGGCAGAACTGACCCCGCGCGCGAGCGGCAGGCCGGGGGCTGAGACGCGTTTTTCATAGCGGGTGCGGATAAGCCCCATGGTGAACTCGCCCAGCCCCTTCCAGTTGAGGCCGTAAGCAATGCCGCCGGTGATCTGCCGGGTCTGGTCGCCGGTTTTGGCAGTGAAATTGAACCCTGGCGGCCCCGGCTCGATCCGGTCATTCAACCCCGCCGGGCCAAGATCGACCCGATCGCTGCCGCCGTAATCCCCATCAACTGACCGGCCACGCACATCGAGCGTGAGCAGATGCTGGCGCGGGCCATCGCGCAGCCGGCGCGAAAGCCGCAGCTCGCCGCTCCAAGCGCCCGATCCGTTCGCCGGGCGGGCGATGATCTGCCGATCGGTCGAGGCATTGGCATTGACAAAGACCAGGCTTGTAAAGCTGGTGCCCTGACCGAATTGCGAATGGAACAGCCCGCCGCGCAAGGTCCAATCACCCATGCTGACATGGCCCAGCACCCCGAACGCGTCAGAACGGCTGCTCGATCTGGCAAAGCTGGGCCCGAGAAACCGGCCAAACTCTACGGGCGGCGGGAGGAAGTTGCCGGTAGGTATGAAGATCGCGCCGTTGGTCTGGTTCCAGAACTGCTGATGGTTGGCAAAAGCCAGCAGCTCGGCCCCGCTTTGCGGCCGCCAGCGCAGCACGGATCCGAGATTGAACCCTTGCGAGCCGGTGCCATTGGCATAGGAACTGTCATAGACGCCAAACCCTCCGGAAAGGCCGAGGCGTTTGCCATCGAGCGGAATGCTGGCGTCAACCTCAAAACTGCGCGATCCAAAGCTGTCGCCTGAAATGAACGGGGTAACCGCCAGTTCGCCATCGGCCTTGCGCAGCGAAAGGTCGACAATCCCGGTTGGTGCAGGGAAAGCATAGCCCTGTGCCGCGGTGCCAACGCGGATGGTTTCGCCGCCGAGAATCCGGCTGCTCAGGCCCCCTTCGATGTCGATGTAAAGACCCTCCATGCGGAAGTTTCCGGCGCTGCCAGGTGAAAACCCGCGCACATTGCCCGCGTCATAAATGCCGATGGTTTCGTGCGGGACCGAAGTGCCGAAAGCGTCTTCCGCCGATTCGACGGCGTTGCTCTTGGCCTTTTCCGCCAAAGCCGGGGCAGACGTGGCAATCGCTGCGGCAAGCAGGGCAGCCTTGAAACGCATTTCGCCGGCCCTGACCACGCCAAGCCTCCCATTTCCCTGCGCTCGACCGCGAAGGTGTATTGGTGGGTTAAGACAATACCCGCCTTTCGGCGCGCCGGTTTCGACCAGAAGGCATTCTGGACCGACGAACGAGATTTGCGAAATGGCGCGCGCGCAGCCTCTGTCGCGGGAGACGATGCTGTGCCATGGGCGGTTACATGACCGCGCAACGTCTCACGATCCGCCGCCCCGATGATTGGCACGTTCACTTGCGCGATGGCGCGGTGCTGGCGGGGGTGGCCGGGTGGACTGCGCGGCAGTTTGCCCGGGCGATTGTCATGCCGAACCTGTCGCCGCCGGTGACCACTGTGGCCGAAGCGGCGGACTATCGCGGGCGCATCATGGCCGCGCTGCCAGCAGGCGCTGATTTTACGCCGCTGATGACTGCCTACCTCACCGATACCAGCGATCCCGATGAGCTGGCGCGGGGCTATGCGCAAGGCGTGTTAACCGCCGCCAAGCTCTACCCTGCGCACGCCACCACCGGTGCGGCGCATGGGGTGACCGATGTGGCGGCGATCATGCCGGTGCTGGGGCGCATGGCGGCTATCGGCATGGTGCTTTGTGTGCACGGTGAGGTTACCGATGCCGCCGTCGATGTGTTTGACCGCGAGGCGGTGTTTATCGACCGCGTGCTGGTGCCGCTGATCAAGGCGCTGCCTGATCTCAAGGTGGTGTTTGAACATATCACCACGGCCGAGGCCGTGGCTTTCGTCGATGCCAGCGGGCCGAATGTGGCGGCGACGATTACCCCGCAGCACCTGCATATCAACCGCAACGCGATGTTCGCGGGCGGGCTTCGGCCGCAGGCCTATTGCCTGCCCGTCGCCAAGCGCGAGCTGCATCGGCTGGCGCTGCGGCGGGCGGCGACATCGGGCTCGGCCAAGTACTTCCTCGGCACAGACTCCGCGCCGCATGGCGTCTCAGCCAAGCAATCGGCTTGCGGCTGCGCGGGGATTTTCAACGCGCCGTTTGCGCTTGAAAGCTATGCCACGGTATTTGACGAAGAGGACGCGCTCGGAAAGTTCGAAGCTTTTGCCTCAGAAAACGGCCCGCGCTTTTATGGCCTGCCGCTCAATGCGGGCACCGTGACGCTTGAGCGAAGCCCAGTCGAAGTGCCCGCATCGATCGATGCAAACGGCACCCCCGTTGTCCCGTTCCACGCGGGGACCAGGCTGGGCTGGAAATTTCTCGGCTGAGCTTGCGCCGCGCCAGCAGATCGAGCAAGGCGCGTTTTGAGGAAGTTAACCTTGCTGCGCCATAAGGCCGCCATGGCCGCGATGCGATCGATCCTGCCCATGTGCCTTGCCGCAGCCGGATTGCTCTGCGGCTGCGCGCGTGAGGCTGCGCCGGATGCGGGCGACACGCGAGATCCCCAGGTCGCCGCCGCGCTCGCTGACCCGCTGATGACCGATCCAGATCTTGCCAGCCAGAACCGGGTCGGCGTGGCGCTTACGGGCGATGGTGTGCCGACCGCGCTGATCCCGACCGAAGACATCAGCGGTGACAATCGTGCTGCTGCAAAGGCGGATGCGATTGCCCTGCTGGGCGCCAGTCCGCCTGCTGCACCGGTGGCTTCGGGCAGCGATGGGGCTCAGGCAGGAGGCACTGCGCAGCTATCATGGCTACAGGCGTTCGGCGCAAAGGCTTGTGCCAATGCGGCAAGCTGGACTTTCAGTTGGGCGGCGAAAATGCCCGCAACCCTGCCGATCTATCCGCGCGGTCATGTGCAGGAGGCGCTGGGCAGCGATGGCGCAGGTTGCGCGATGCGCGCGGTCAATTTTCGCACCCAGGTGACGGCGAGCGATGTGCTCGATTTCTATGCCGCAGCGGCGCGCAAGGCCGGGCTGCAAACTGTCCATCGTGCAAGTGGGGATGCCCACATGATCAGCGGCAGGCAGGGCGCGGCCGGGTTTGCGGTTTACGTAAGGCCGGGGCCGGAAGGCATGACCGACGTTGATCTGGTGACCAACGGGTTTTGACCCCTAATCGTTGCGCAATCCAACGCCAATCGTCGCCCGTGGCTGGTCCATCTCGGAAGATGTCACCGGATAGGCGCAGTAATCTGCCGCATAGAACGCTGCCGGGCGGTGGTTGCCCGAAAGACCGACGCCGCCGAACGGTGCCGACGAACTCGCACCCGTCGTCGGCCGGTTCCAGTTGACCACGCCAGCGCGGATATTCGCCCAGAAGCGGTTGTAATCCTGCGGGGTGCCGCCGATCAGCGATGCGGAAAGCCCGAAGCGGGTGTTGTTCGCCTCGGCAATCGCGGCGTCAAAATCATCGATGCGAATCACCTGCAGCAACGGACCGAACAGCTCGACGTCAGGCCGCTCAGCCATTGCGGTGGTGTCAATGATCGCGGGCGAGAGGAATGGCAGATTGGGATCGGCGCGAACCATGTGCTTGATCGGCTTGCCGCCATGTGACAGCAGATAGACGAAGCTTTCGGTCAGGCCATCGGCGGCGGCATTATCGATTACCGGGCCCATGAATGGCGCTGGATCATCGAATGGCGCGCCGACGATCATCCGGTCGGCGAGGCGTTTGACCTCGTCAATCATGGCATCGGCCATCGAGCTTTTGACAATCATCCGCCGCGCCGCGCTGCAGCGCTGGCCGGCGGTGGTGAAAGCCGATTGCACCACCAGCGCGGCGGCGTCTGAAACCTTTGGCGTGTCCCACACGACGATCGGGTTGTTGCCGCCCATCTCGAGCGCAAGGATTTTGTCGGGCCGGGTGGCAAGCTTGCGGTTGATGGCGATGCCTGCGTGCGCCGAGCCGGTGAACAGCACCCCGTCGATCCCGTCATGCGCGACCAGCGCCTGGCCTTCTTCTGGCCCGCCGATCAGCGGCTGGATGACAGCGACGGAAATCCCCGCGCGATGGAAGCAGCGGCAGAGAAATTCGCCAACTGCAGGTGTTTTCTCGCTCGGCTTGAATACCACGACGTTGCCCGCGATCAGCGCCGGGATGATGTGGCCGTTTGGCAGATGCGCGGGAAAATTGAAGGGTCCGAGCACCGCCATGACCCCGTGCGGTTTGTGCCGCACCGCCATCGTGCCTTGCATGGCACTATCGAGTTTGCGCTGCGCGGTGCGCTCGGCATAGGCGCGGATCGATATTTCGGCCTTGCCGATTACAGATTCGACTTCGCTGCGCGCTTCCCACAGCGGCTTGCCGGTTTCGCGCGCGATCAGATCGGCAAAAGCATCGCTTTCCTTGCGCACTTCGTTGGTGAACCGGCGCATCAGTTCCATGCGGGTGGCGAGCGGCAGCGCGGCCCATGCGGGCCAGGCGCGGCGCGCGCGGCCGACAATATCATCAACGTCGCCGCGCGGGCCACGCCACAGCACAGCACCGGTAGCGGGCTCTATGGATACGATTTCATTGCTCATCTGGTGCGCAGTCGCCCCTTGCTGCTGGTTAGCTACACCAGCATACCTTGCCAAAACATCAACCGGTTGCTGCGCCAAGTGCTTGGCCGAGTAGCCGGACCGACCCTATCTTTTCGGCAAGCATTTGCCAATCATCGTTAACATCGATTGCCGACCAGATTGCCTCGACCTCGTCAATCAGCATCGAAGGCGGTGCGACCTGTGTCCACAGCGGATCGTCAAGCGCCCCGGCGAGCGGGGTCAAACAGCCAAGCATGTCGCCAAATTCGCCATCCGGCACATTGCGGAGGCCGCGGTGCTCGAAGAAAAAGGCGTCGGGACCGATCCCGGTTTCGCGCATGTGTTTTTCTGCTGCACCCACCAGCAGCTTTGCCTGATCCACGTTCATGGGAGCGACCCCCAGCCGCCAGGCAAATCGCCGCGCCATCGCCGCCTCATAAAGTGGCCCAAAGCGGTCAAGCGCCGCAATCAGCGGCGGGGCATCGGCGAGCATCCGCAGCGCGATGGCCAATTGTCCGCAATTCCACAGCAGCGCTTCGGGCTGGCGGCCAAAGGCATAGAGCCCAGAGTGGTCGAAATAGGCGGCGGTAAAGCCCGCATCCCAGCGCGGCAGCCAGCGCCACGGCCCATAGTCAAAGCTCTCGCCCGAAATGTTCATATTGTCAGTATTGAGCACCCCGTGGACAAAGCCTGCGACCATCCACGATGCGGCAAGATCTGCCATGCGCTCAACCACCTGGTGCAGCAGGATAACCGCCGGTTCATCGCGCCCAAGGGCGACAAGGGGTGGCGGCGGGCCGGGGAACCGGGCAAGGCAATAGCTCACCAGTTCGGCCATGTGCTCACGCTCTTCGAGTGCCAGCAGCCGCTGGAACGTGCCGATCCGGATATGGCCGTGGCTCAACCGCACCATCACGGCTGAGCGGGTGGGCGAAGGTTCATCGCCGCGCATCAGTTGCTCGCCGGTTTCGACCACCGAAAATGTGCGCGAAGTGCCTACGCCAAGTGCTTCAAGCATTTCAGTGGCGAGAATTTCGCGCACCGCGCCCTTCAGCGTCAGCCTCCCGTCGCCATCGCGGCTCCACGGGGTTTGGCCCGATCCCTTGGTGCCGAGATCGAGCAAGCGCCCCGCGCCATCGCGCATTTGCGCGAACAGGAACCCGCGCCCGTCGCCCAGATCAGGATTGTAATGGCGGAACTGGTGGCCGTGATAGCGCAGCGCCAGCGGCTGCGGCAAGTTGCCCGCCAGCGGTTCAAACCGTCCGAAATGCCGGATCCAGTCGGCATCGCTGAGCCCGGAAAGCCCAACGCTCGCGGCGGCGCGGTCATTGCGGAAGCGCAGGATGGTCTCAGGAAAGTCCGCAGGCCGCACCGGATCGCCGAGCCATGGGGCCAGCGGCTCTATCGCCGGGTCGGCTTTATAGACAGAAGGTTGCGGTTCGGCGCACATCGGGCGATAGTGCGGCGGTGAAGGCCCATGCGCAAGGCGTGGGAATTGAATTCAGGGGATCACGTGAGCCAGTTCGAAGATCGCCATTGGAGGAGCCGTGACGGGCTCAAGCTGCATTTCCGTGACTATGCGGGAACCAGCAACCATCCCGGCCGGCCGCCACTGTTGTGCCTCCACGGCCTCACCCGCAACGCGCGCGATTTCGCAGACCTTGCTGCGCGGTTGGCGGGAGAATGGCGGGTGCTGGTGCCCGAAATGCGCGGGCGCGGTGATAGCGGCTATGCCAAGGACCCGGAAACCTACAGCCCGGTTAAATATGTCGATGACGTCAATCTGCTGCTCGAACAGGAAGGCATCGACAAATTCATTTCCATCGGCACGTCGATGGGTGGTCTGATGACCATCCTGATGGGCTTTACCCAGCCCGACCGGATCGTCGCATCAGTATTCAACGATGTCGGCCCCGATCTGGAGTTGGAGGGGATCGGCAAGATCCTCGATTACGTCGGGCAAGGGCGCAATTTCCCAACCTGGATGCACGCCGCCCGTGCGCTCGAAGAAACCCACGGTGCGGCCTTTCCGCTCTGGACAATCGATGACTGGATCGCGGCGGCAAAGCGGGTGATGGTGCTTTCGGCCAATGACCGGATCGTCTTCGACTACGACATGAAAATTGCCGAGCCGTTCGAGAAATTGGATTTTGCCAATCAGCCCGATCTGTGGCCGGGCTATGAGGCGCTGGCGAAAAAGCCGGTGCTGGTGTTGCGTGGGGCGCTGTCGACCCTGTTCTCGGAAAAAACCTTTGCCAGGATGGGCGCCGCCTCGCCGACGGTCGAATGCGTAACGGTGGCAAATGTGGGTCACGCGCCGATGCTCGATGAGCCCGAAGCAGTAGCCGGGATCGAACGCCTGCTGGCCCGCGTGGCCTGATCGCCTTGTCGCGGACCCGGCCTGTGCGGCTGCTCCACCTCCATTCGAGTTTTCACGCCGGCGGCAAGGAACTGCGCGCCGCGCGTCTGATCAACGCCTTCGGGCCGCAGGTCGAGCATGTCATCGTCTCGGCCATGCCCGATGCACTGGGGGCGTCAGCGGCGATCCTCGACTCGATTGGCGTCAGCTATCCCGATGACTTCCCTTCGCTCACCGGAAAACCGCTGCCGGGGCGGCTCAAGCGGCTGGCGGCGGCGATGCAGGGGTTTGATCTGGTGCTCACCTACAATTGGGGGGCCATGGACGGCGCGATGGCGCATATGCTGTTCGCCGATCATCTCAAGCTGCCACCACTCGTCCATCACGAAGATGGCTTTAACGAGGATGAGGCGGTGCGGCTCAAAACCTCGCGCAACTGGTATCGCCGTGTCGCGCTCGCGCGGGCCAGCGCGCTGATCGTGCCTTCGGAAAGGCTTGAGGCCATTGCGCTGGGCGCCTGGCAGCAGCCGCGAGGCCGGGTCCGGCGGGTTGCCAATGGCATCGCCACACGCGCCTTTGGCCGCGCGGCAAAGCCCGATGTCCTCCCCCGCCTGATCAAGCGCAAGGGCGAACTGTGGCTTGGCACGCTCGCCGGGCTTCGCACAGTCAAGAACCTGCCACGGTTGGTCCGCGCTTTTTCCGGGCTACCAGACGAATGGCAGCTGGTGATCCTGGGCGAAGGGCCCGAACGCGCGGCGATCAAGGCTGAGGCGCTGCGGCTGGGGCTCGGCCACCGGGTGCATATGCCCGGATTTGTCGGTGATCCCACCAAGGTCACCGGGTTGTTTGACCTTTTTGCGCTGTCGTCTGACAGCGAACAGTTCCCGCTGTCGGTGGTCGAGGCGATGGCAGCGGGGCTCGCCGTTGCCGCGCCTGTGGTCGGCGATGTTGCCAATATGGTGGCCCAGGAGAACCGGCCGTTCATCGTTCCTGCCGCGCCTGACGGGCTTTTGGCCGAGGCAATCGCGCATCTCGCCGCCAATCCACAACTGCGCGCGAGCATCGGTGCGGCCAATCAGGCTCGCGCCCGGGCGGCGTTTGACGAGGCACAAATGATCGCCAGCTACCGCCAAATCTATGCAAAGGCGCTCAACCTGGCATCTTTTCCCTGACAATTGCCGTTATTCAGCCGGGCTTCACCATCATTGCCGTTGAAAAGACAGGCCCATCCGCTAAGAACCCCGCAGACTGCAGCAATCCCCGAAAGTTTCCGACTTGGCCCTTCGTCCATCCAGTTCCGGCGCAACCCCCGCCGTTCCGATCAGCCGCGATGCAGCGCAGCAGGAAGGATTCATGCGCGAGGTTGATGAGGCGCTGCGTCAGGATGAAGCGATCGGCCTGTTCAAGTCCTATGCCAAACCGGTTGGTCTGGCGATTGTGGCAGCATTGGCACTGTTCGCCGGCTATCTCGGATGGGAGCAATACCGCGATGGTCAGCGCGAGGCGCGCGCCGAAAAATTCGTTGCCGCGCTCGATCAGTTGCAGGCCGGGAACTTTGACAAGTCGGCGGTCCTGCTCGAGCCGCTGACCAAGGATGGCGGCGAAGGCAGCCAGGCGGCAGCGCTGATGCTGCGCGCCGGGATTGCCGAACAGCAGGGCAAGACCACCGAAGCCGCCAGCGAATTCGGTCAGGTCGTCGCCAGTGCCGATGCCCCGCAGCCGTTCCGCGATCTGGCAAAAATCCGGCAGACCGCGATCAATTTCGATACGATGAAGCCCGAAGATGTTGTCACCGCAATGAAACCGCTGGCGGTTGCCGGCAATCCCTGGTTCGGCAGCGCCGGTGAAATGCTTGGCATTGCCTATATGAAGCAAGGCCATAACGATCTGGCAGGCCCGCTGTTCGCGGCGATTTCGCGTGATAAAACGGTTCCCGATACCCTGCGGCTGCGTTCGCGGCAGATGGCGGGGATGCTCGGGGTCGATGCTGTCGATGATGTAAAACAGGCCGCGCAAGATACTGCGGCTGGTGCTGCTGCAGGCGGTGCTCCCGTTGGTGGTGCGCCTGCTGGCCGTGCTCCTGCTGGCCGTGCTCCTGCTGGTGCGCCGCCCCTATGAAAAGGTTCCCTATGACTGCCCTCAACCGCTTCCCCCGCCTCGCCCGCGCGCCATCCGCCTTTGCCGTTCTGGCGCTTGCGGTCGCGCTTTCGGGCTGCGGCGTGTTTGGCAAAAAGCATGTGGCGACCCCTACGGTCGGCAACCGCATCCCGATCCTGTCGCGGATCGAATCGGGCGCGAAAGTCGATCCCGGGCTGGCCGACGTTTCGGTGATCCTGCCGCCCGCAGAAGTGAACACCGATTGGCCGCAGGCGGGCAATTCGCCGGGCAAGTCCTATGGCCACCTTGCACTATCGGCATCGCCTGCGCGCGTGTGGACTCAAGGCATGGCAGGCGATTCGAAGCGCGTACGCCTTGCTGCATCGCCGGTGATCGGCGGCGGCATGGTCTTTGCTATGGACACCGCTGGCATGGTCCACGCCTATGATGCCGCCAGTGGCAGCCCGCGCTGGAACACCAGCTTCAGCATTCGCGGCGATGGTTCGAGCTCGGTGTTCGGCGGCGGTGCCAGCTATGATGGCGGCAAGGTCTATATCACCACCGGAGTCGGCGAAGTCGCCGCGCTCGATGCCAAGGACGGTCATCAGCTGTGGAAGGTCAAGCCCGCCGGGCCGCTGCGCGGATCGCCGACGATTGCCTTCGATTCGGTCTATGTGATGACGCAGGACAACCAGCTGATTTCGCTCAACGCGCCCGATGGCGCGCTGCTGTGGAAGGAAAGCGGATCAAACGGGCTTTCGGGCATCTTCGGCGTTGCCGCGCCGACCGTTGGCCAAGGTTCAGTTATTGCCGGATATTCGACCGGCGAGCTGGTCGCGTACCGCTATGAGAATGGCCGCACGCTGTGGTCAGATGCGCTTGCGCGGACTTCGCTTTCAACCTCGGTCGGTGCGCTGACCGACATCGATGCCGATCCGATTATCGATGGCGGAAAAGTCTATGCGCTGGGCCAGGGCGGGCGCATGGCCGCCTATGAACTGATCACGGGCCAGCGCATCTGGGAGCTTAATCTGGCAGGAATTTCCACCCCGGCAATCGCCGGGCAGTGGATTTTTACCCTGACCGATGAAGCCAAGCTGCTGTGCATCGCACGGGCCAACGGCAAGGTGCGCTGGTCCACCCAGCTGGCGCGGTTCAAGAACCTCAAAAAGAAAAAGGGCTCGATCTTCTGGACCGGCCCGGTGCTTGCTGGTGACCGGTTGTGGATCGCCAATACCGAAGGCCAGCTGATGTCCGCCAGTGTCGCCGACGGTTCGGTGAGCGTCTATGGCAAGATTGCCGGTTCGATCAGCCTCGCGCCGGTGGTGGCGAACAACACGCTCTATGTGCTCGATGACGGCGGCAAGATCACCGCATTCAAATGAGGCTCGGCCGCTAGATTCTGTTCCACGCACGTGGAATCGGCACCGGGCCGGTGCCGCGCCTGTTTCAGTGTTACTGAAACAGATTGAAGAGCCTGACTTCAGCGTTACCGCGACCTTAATCCTTTGGCGCTAATCCGCGTCGGGTGAGCACTGGCGCAGACCCGACTACTTCGCTGCCCAAAAGCGATGTTTCCGCAGGCGTCGGCCTGTCGGGGCTAGCCGGACTCGCGCTGTGGCTGTGCTTTGCCCATTACTGGCCACAGATTGTCGATACTTTTGCCTTGCCGGTGCGGCGCGAGCAGCTGACCGGGCCCAACGCGGCGCTGATGGGGCTGGTGTTTGCCGCCGCGCCGATGGTCGGCTGGTCGGTGCTGATCGACAAGGTTCACCGCCGTGCTTCCACCGGGATCGACTGGGCAAACAAGCGGGCGCTGTCCGCCGTCTCCGACATTTCGTTTACCAAGCTTGCCGGGCTGTGGGCAACATGGGCGCTGATCGCGCTGATTTATGGCGCGGCGCGGTGGTATTGGGAAGGCGCCTATCAGGTCTCGATGCGGGTGCTCGGCTGGTCGGCGGTGCCGCTGTTCCTTGCCTCGGTGCCCTATGTGCTGTGGCTAGACCGGGTGCTGGTTACCCCCCGCGATCCGTGCTGGCACTTCGGTGCCTGGCTGATCGGGCGTGAGGCCTATGACGCAACACAAATCCCCGTCCACTTGCGCGCATGGGCGGTGAAAGGCTTTTTCACCGCCTTCATGATCTCGATCGTTCCGGGTGGATTCGCCAGTCTCGTCGGGCGCGACTGGGGCGGGATCTGGCACAATCCAGTCGATGTCGCGAACCTGCTGGTGCTGGTGATGTTCGTGATGGACGAGCAGATCGGCACGGTCGGTTATATCCTGACGATGAAACCGCTCGATGCGCAAATCCGCTCGGCAAATCCGTTCCTCGCCGGATGGCTGGCGGCGCTGCTGTGCTATCCGCCGTTTCAGGTGATGAACCAGGGCGGGCCGCTGTTCTATCAGGCGAACACTTCGGACTGGGCGTTCTGGTTTTCCGGGCATCACACGGTGCTGTGGATCTGGGCAGCGCTGCTGGTGGCGCTGACCGGTGCCTATGCCTGGGCAACCGTGGCTTTCGGCATCCGCTTTTCCAATCTCACCTATCGCGGTGTGCTGACCAACGGCCCCTATCGTTTCACCCGCCACCCGGCCTATCTTTCAAAGAACCTGTTCTGGTGGTGCGCCACCCTGCCGTTTCTGGTGACGAGCAATTCGTGGGCTGATGGGTTGCGCAATTCGGTATGCCTGGCGGGCGTCTCGGCAATCTATTTCTGGCGCGCCAAGACCGAGGAAAAACACCTGCTTTGCGCAGACGCCAAGTACCGCGAATATCATGCCTGGATGGAGCAGGGCCCAACGATCACCCGGTTCCTGTCACGGCTGCTGGTCCGCAGGCGGGCTGACCGCGGCATGGAATTGCAAGCCGCCGAATAGTCAGGGGTTTTCCGTGTTGCGTCGAAGCGGTACCGGCCCGCTCCCCCGCCCGGTCTTCAACGCGGCCATGTGGGCGGTGGCGAAATGGGCGTCGAGCGCGGCGCGGGTGGCGGTGACCACCCGGTCCATCGCCTCGCGGGAATCGGCGATGCGGGCGGACGGGAAACGGAACTGGCCGGAGACGATAATCATCAGTAGCTGCCATCATATACGCGCGAAATATCGCCGACCCATTCACCGTGATACTTGTCGAGCAGCCGCTGCGCCGGGACTTTGCCCGAAGCGACAGTCTCATCGAGCGGGGCGAGGAATCCGCTCTCGTTATCGCCCGCACCATTGAGCATACCGCGCGCATTGAGCCCGCTGCGTGAAATCGCCAGCACCTCGGCGGCAATATCGCGCAGGGTTCCGCCGCCCGGCAAGGGCGCATCAAGCGCCAACCTGGGCACCGCAGAGCGCAAGGCCTCGCGCCCCGCCATATCCCAGCCTTTGACCAGATCCCACGCCGCATCGAGCGCGCCTTGGTCATAGAGCAGCCCAACCCAGAATGCCGGCAGCGCGCAGATCGTGCTCCACGGCCCGCCATCGGCGCCGCGCATTTCGAGGAAGGACTTGAGCCGCACTTCGGGGAAGGCGGTGGAAAGGTGGTCGTTCCAATCCGACAGTGTCGGCTTTTCACCCGGCAGCACCGAAAGCTCGCCCTTCAGAAAATCGCGGAATGAAAGCCCCGCCGCATCGATATATTTGCCTTCGCGGAAGACGAAGTACATCGGCACATCGAGCATGTAATCGGCGTAACGCTCATAGCCAAAGCCGTCCTCGAACACGAAGGGCAGCATTCCGGTGCGCGCCGGATCGGTGTCTGACCAGATGTGGCTGCGGTACGAAAGCATGCCGTTGGGCTTGCCTTCAGTGAACGGCGAATTGGCGAACAGCGCGGTGGCGAGCGGCTGCAGGGCCAGCGAAACGCGGAACTTCTGCACCATGTCAGCTTCGCTCGAATAATCGAGGTTGGTCTGGATCGTGCAAGTGCGCAGCATCATGTCGAGGCCCATCGAACCGACGCGCGGCATATGGCCCAGCATGATCGCATAGCGGCCCTTGGGCATGATCGGCAACTCGGCGCGGGTCTTGTCTGGCCACATGCCGAGGCCGAGGAAACCCAGCCCGAATTTCTCGCCGATTTCCTTGCACTGCTTGAGATGCCGTCCGGTTTCGGCGCAGGTCTGGTGCAGGTTTTCGAGCGGCGCGCCAGACAGTTCCAGCTGGCCCGCCGGTTCAAGGCTGACCGCTCCGTCAGCGCCCGAAAGCGCAATGATCTTGCCGCCTTCGATCACCGGCTTCCAGCCGTAAACTTCCATCGCCACCAGAAGATCGTGGATGCCGCCCGGCTCGTCATACGACGGCGCGTGGTGATCGCTCAAGGCATAGACGATTTTCTCATGCTCGGTGCCGATCCGCCATGCGGCCTTGGGCTTTTCGCCCCCTGCCATCGGCATGACCAGCATGTCGCGGCTTTCAATTATAGGATCGTTGCGATCTGAAACCTGTCTGGTGCTCATCGCTGCCAGTTAGGTATTCGTGAGGCGTTTCGCCAGCACTATTTCCAGTCGCCCGCCGCTGCCATCCACAAGGCACATCCCGCGATGGCAGCGGTTTCCCCGCGCAGAATTCGGGGCCCGAGCGAAATGGCGCGGGTTTGGGCGAGCGCGCGGATTGCGCTGCGTTCACCGTCATCGAAGCCGCCTTCTGGGCCAGTTAGGAGGGCGGCGGGGCCGGAATGCGTGGCGAATGCGGCGGCGGCAGGATCGCCCCCCGCCTCATCCGCGAAGAACAGTGCGCGCGCATTATCCCAGCCTTTGAGTAGAGCATCGAGCTTCACCGGCTCGCCAATCGCGGGGAGCGCGGTGCGGCTGCACTGTTCCGCCGCCTCGATCAGAACGGCGCGCGCGCGATCGAGGTTAAGCTTGTCCGCCACGCAGCGCCGGGTAATCACCGGCTGAACCTTCCGCACGCCGAGCTCGCAAGCCTTTTCGAGCACCAGATCAAACCGGTCCTTCTTGAGCAGCGCGGCGCAAAG
>JANLOZ010000137.1:0-8832 GCA_031366845.1 Novosphingobium sp.
GGCCAGCGCTATGCTCAGGGCCAAGAATATCGCGCGCACAATGACTGGTTCTGGCCGCGCACGTCGTACTGGAAGCAGGAGCGGCTGCATGGCGGTCAGCGCTGCTGGACAGCAATGATTTACCTCAACGAAGTGGAAGCAGGCGGCGAAACGCATTTTACCCGCGCGCATATGTCGATCCCGCCGCAGCCGGGATTGCTGCTGATGTGGAACAATGCCAAGCCCGATGGCGCGCTCAATGTTGATACGCTGCACGCCGGGGAACCGGTGCTTCAGGGCACCAAATACATCATCACGAAATGGTACAGGACACGAAAATGGGGCTGAAATTCACCACGTTGACAGTTGCAATCGGGACAGTTGCCATCGGGGCGCTTGTTGCCGGTCAGGCAGGCGCGACCGAGCCGGCGATTGTGCTCAGCGCCGCCGCGCAGAAAAGCGAAGACCAGCGGCTGATGGACCTGTTCGCCCAGGATTCGAAGGCCGAACTGGCGCTCTCTCCGTTCGAAGCGATCTATCGCGGCACGCCTGTGGATACCGCGGTGCTCGCCAAGGTTTTTACCGCAGAACTTGATCGGCAAAGCGCCGCTATCACCCGCCGCAGTCTGGCGGCGCTGACCAGGATCAACCGGGTAAAGCTCAGCCCGGCGCGGCAGATATCCTATGATGTCTTTGCCGGTGACAAGCGCCAGGAGATCGAATTCCTTCAGCCCGATGTGCGCGCGCTCACCGCCGTGCGGCCGCTCAACCATTTTGGCGGACTGCACGTTGAATTCCCCTCGATGATCGCGGCGGGCGGCGCGCTGCCCTACAAGACCGAAGCCGACTACCGCGCTGCGCTGGATATCTTGCGCACCGTTCCCAAGGTGCTCGATAATGCCGGGCTGCGTTTTCGCGAAGGCATTGTCAGCGGCGTGGTGGAAACCAGGCTGACCACGGTGAACATGGTCGGCCAGATTGACGGCCTGCTCGCGCAGAAGATCGAAGAATCGCCGTTCACCTCGCCGATCCGCGCGTTCCCCGATGGCGTTCCGGTGGCCGCTCGCGCGAAAATTGCCGTTGACTGGAATACCGCGGTTCGCGATGCGGTGTACCCCGCCTATCGCCGCCTGCGCGCTGAACTTCATGATGATTACTTGCCCGTTGCGCGCGAGCAGGTCGGGCTGTCGGCGATGAAGGGCGGCGCGGGGCTTTACCGGCGCATGGTCAAACGCACCACGACGCTCACCATGGAACCCGATGCGATCCACAAACTGGGGCTCAGCGAAGTCGCACGAATCCAGCGCGAAATGGAAGGGGTTAAAACCGAACTCGGCTTCACCGGTTCGCTGCATGATTTCTTTGACGAAATCCGCAAGAACCCGCGCTATCACCCGAAAACGGCTGATGAACTGTCGAAGGGTTTCGCCAGGATCGCCCGCGACGTTGATGCGCAGGTGCCGACCTATTTCAGCCACGCCCCGCGCACAAAGCTCGAAGTGCAGGCCTATCCCGCCTACCGTGAGAAATACGAGGCGGGCGGATCATACAACCAGGGATCGGCTGACGGCAAACGGCCCGGCGTGTTCTTCTACAACACCTATGATCTGCCCAGCCGCTTCCTCACGGGCATGACCACGCTTTATATGCACGAAGGCGCGCCGGGGCACCATTTCCAGATCAGCCTTGCGCAGGAAGATACCAGCCTGCCCGATTTTCAGCGGTTCGGCGGCAACACTGCCTATGTCGAAGGCTGGGCACTCTATTCTGAAACGCTCGGCTATCCGATGGGGTTCTACAAGGATCCGATGCAGCACTGGGGCACGCTCGATGATGAAATGCTGCGTGCGATGCGCCTGGTGGTCGATACCGGGCTGCACACCAAGGGCTGGGCGCGCGATCAGGCGATTGCCTATATGCTGAACAATTCGGGCATGGGGCGCACCGACGCCACGGCGGAGGTTGAACGCTACATCGTCTGGCCGGGACAGGCGCTGGCCTACAAGCTCGGCGCGCTCACCATCCAGCGTTTGCGAGACAAAGCCAAGGCTGCGCTCGGGGCAAAATTCGATCTGCGCGCATTCCACGAGCAGGTGCTCGGCAGCGGCGCGCTGCCGCTGCCGGTGCTTGAAGCCAAGATCGATCGCTGGATCGCCGCGCAAAACTAAGGGAACCGCGCTAACCAGCGGTAAACCATTCGGGCTTAGTTTTCCTTGTAACTAATGCCGGAGTTTTTGCTGGTGGAACCCATCATCATCGACGGCCTGCCCGAAGAACAGTTCCGCAGGTCCATCGAAGACATGTTGCGTTACGGCGATGCCGATGGCGCGGCCGAGCGCCTGCGCCGGTTGATCGCGCCGTTTGCCGGTGAGGCCGGACCTTTGCCTTCGCGCTTCCTTGCGTTGAATCCGGGCGATGTCCGAATTGGTGGCTGGGGCGATTTGCCCGATCAGGTCGATAAATATGATCGCCCCGAACACCCCGTTTGCGCCATTTCCATCGCGATTTGCGAGCCCGAAAAGCGCGCGTCGCGAAGCGAAATTGCCGACTGGCTTTCCCCTTGCGTCGAAACCAGCTTCTTTTCCGATGAAGCCTACCCCTTCGCTGAGGCTGACCGTGCCGATCTGATCGACGGCTATTCCTCGTTCGGCTGCGAATGGGCAGGCGATACCGAAGGCCAGGAACGCACGCTGACGATCGAAGGGGTCGAGGATCTGTTCGGTGCAATCGCCAATCTGGAACTTCACCTGTTCGATAGCGATGAACCTGATGGCCACGCCATCGCCGCCGGATCGGTCGGATCGTGCTATCTCGGCGTGCTGGTGCATCAGGCGATCTGCGATACCATCCGCGCGCATAACCTGCCGCGCCCGCTTTCGGTCATGGCGGGGAGCAGCGGCGTCTATCCGTTCTTCGATGCCCCGGTGATGACCTGCGATGAATATCTGGCCAAGGGCACGATCAACCAGATCAAGCGCGCAGCTCTCGAACCGCCGGTTGAACCCGATGCGGTGGCGACAATTCACGCATCTGGCCACGCAGCTGGCGAAGATGAGGAGGAGTTCGAACAGAGTAGTCTGCTCAACATCGGCGCGCGCAGGCTGAAAAAGCAGCCGGTGCTGATGCTCGAGATGGCCGAGCTTGAAGCCAGCTATGATGACATGGCCCGCGCGCAGTTCGCCGCGCTCGGCGGCGGCAGCTACATCACCCCCTCGGTGGACTACAATGCGCGTGCCGAAGAAGACGAGGATGATGCGTGGGAAAGCACCCCGCAGGATATCTTCGCCGACCCCGACAGTTTTGTCGAAGCGAACGAAATGGCTGCCGAGGAGGCTGACGAAGAGCCGGGCGCGGAGAGCGATTTTTCGTGGGCCACGCCGGGCAGTGAACCCCCGCCCCCCCAAGATGATCGGGCCGAAGATGATCGCGGCGAAGATAATCGCGACGATGACACGATTGAACCGGACGTTCCGCTCATCCTGGAACACAGCGTTGACCAGCCCGAGCCTGAAAACGAGACTGCCGGGGAAGAACCTGGCGAAGCACCTGTTCCGGTGCGCGAATTCGAAGCCGCCAGCGCCGAACATCGCGCCGTGTTCCCCGACCCCGGCCCCGCCCCGATCAAACATACCCGCGTTCCGGTCGGCCTCGACGGCTGGCAAGGCAGCCACTTCGCCTCCTATGCCGATAGCATCGCCGAAGGCGCGGAATACGCCGGGTTCAACCCTTACGACTACGAACCCACCGTCCGCCCCGCACTCGCACCGGGCCAGGTGCCAGAAGTGCGCGGCCACAGCCTGCGCAAAAGCCTGCCGGTTGAAGAAACGGACGGCGAGGCCGGGCGCGAAGGCAGATCACTGCTGGGGCGATTGCTGGGTTGGCTGCTGCGGCGCTGATTGGTGTAGGACCCGAATTGGCCACCTCGGTCCGGGGTTGGTGTCAGTCACTCCGGCACGAGCTCACAAGGCTTGAACCACAGTGGGCTCCTGGGTTCCGATCCACCCGACAATTCCCATGATCGCTATAATCAGTGCGAGTTCAAGCGTTACAGCCATTCGCAAGGTGCGCAGCGATGAAGTCCTGCCACCAGCTGGTGCACTGACAAGGCGCGGGGTGAGGTAAAACCGGTTGAGCCCAGCCAGAGCCACCATAACGCCGAACAAGCCAAGTTTGACCAGCAGCCAGCGTCCGTACGGTTGCCACGGAAGCGCAGCGAGGTCAGCGATCTTGAACAAGAACGCCATGTTTAGAATGCCGGTGATGACCAGCGTCGCCACCAAAACCGATCCGGTACGGCCAAATCCGTGAAACAGCGCCCAGACGTCTTGCAAGCTGACAGCCAAAAGCGCGTTTCGCCTCGTAATCTCTCACAACAGGATAACCAGCGCACCCAGCCACAGTGACGCTGCCAGCATGTGGACGATATCTCCCGCCAGATGGGCCGCGCCGTTGATTCCTTCGGACGCAGCGGCATGGCCCGACCACGCGATTGAGCCGACGGCAATTGCACCAACCGCTGGGACTGCGTCCAATCTGCCCGAGCGGTTGGCCCCGGGCAAGGCCTCGAGCAGCAGAATTGCCAAAAGCGATGCGCACTGAGCGATGAAGGCCCAGCCCACTGCGGTTGTCAGGATCATGGTTCGCAGCAGTTCTGGGTCGGTGTCTGAAACACTGGTCCCGGACATAGCCGCAATGGATAGAACAAATCCGCACAAGCTCAGCGTCAGGCCTGTTCCGGCGAGTAATCCCAGCGTGACACTTCGCATCGGGGCAACGCGCGGGCGGGCCAGGAACCGAGCAAAGAACGGTGCACCCATCAGAATGCCAAGGACCAAATACAGCGCCCAGCGCACCACGTGGATAGGTTCTATCCCCATGGCTAGCGGACGGTGAAGTTGACCTTGCCGGAAATGCGATGGGTATCGACCGAAACGGCATGCCAGTTCACGACATAGGTTCCAGGTTTAAGTGATCTCGCAAACTGGGCGCTGAGGGTTTTGCCGTCTCGTGCTACTGTTGCTTTTACGCCTGGCAGCTTGTTTGAATGGCCGTTCATCGCCTGTCCCATCCCCGGCATCGCGATTATCGAGACATCGAATCCCGACATCGGTGCGATGAGGCGCTCGCTGAATCTCAGGGAGATTGCGCGGACATTGCTGGCTGTGGCGGCCTGCGAAGGCGCCGCTTGCAATAGCCGAGGATGGGCAAGCACGGGCGCGGCGACGGCGAGCGCGAACAGGGCGAGCGAGCCCGCAGCTTTTCGGATCGGGTTCATTGTAATTCTCCTGCTGCGGGCCATGAAGTGCCGGCCGCCGGCCGCCGGCAGCCGGTGGACGGGGCCGGGCTGGACCGTATCGTCCAGCCCGGTTCACAATCCGCGTTCTACTTTAAGGCCAGCCCAACTGAAAGTTGGGCACCTGGCCAAGCCTGCGAATCAATAGCCGTAGCCACCATAATTACGGTAGCGCGAGGAATAGCGGCGCTGCCAGGAACGGCTATGCCACTGATCGTGATTGTCTTCGAGCTGATCGTGCGCGTCAGCATGATCTTCCCTCAGATCGCGGTGCAGGCGTCTGTGTGCTCGGTTCGACATCCAATACTGGTGCGCCTGGTCATGTTCCTGATCAATGTCGTCGTGCACGTCGTCGTGTTGATCCTCGAGCCGGTCATGTTTATCGTCATGCCGGGTATATCCCCCGCCATAGGGCTGACCGTAATAGCCGCCGCCCGAGCCGATGCTAATCGACCAGCCGCTTTGCGCAAAGGCCGCGCTCGGCATCAAAGCCGCAGTCGATGCCAAACCCAGCAATGCGATAAAAGTCTTGTTCATTCCGATACTCCCTTCGTTTAGGACACGGACGAAATTGACATTGATGTGATGCACAAAGGCTGAATGGATCGTTTCGGCTACCGTAAGCGTGCCAAACCTAGTTGCGCCAGGAGACGCCACGTCTGCTACCGGGTCGAATATCACTATTTACCTCCCACCGGATCAAACGGCCCCGCAAAATTCCTGATCGGTGAATTAGCGCAGCTTGTTGATCAGCGGATTTTCGCCACGCGCATCAGCAGCAGCGTAGAGGGCGCGAGTTTCATAATCTCGTTTGCGTCCATCAGCTTGCGCGCAGCGAGGTGCTGCGCCGTGCTGATCGTGCGCCCTTTGACCTCGAGCATCACATCCTTCTCGTTCCGTCCGACGGTTTCCATGGGTGACGGTTGTGTGACGGCGACAGCACGAAAGCCTAGCCTCAGCCCCCGTCCGCCAAAGCTTCGCCAATCAGCCTGCGGGTATTCTCCACCCCATAGAGCGCGATGAAACTGCCCATGCGCGGACCTTGCGGTGAACCCAGCAGGGTTTCGTAAAGCGCCTTGAACCAGTCGCGCAGGTTTTCGAAGCCGAAATCCTCGCGCTTGCCGATCTCGTAAACCATGGTTTGCAGCACATCCGCTGGCGCATCAGCCCCAGCCTTGGCCAGTTCCGCATCCAGCGCGGCAAGAGCAGCAGCCTCCCCGCCAACCGGCTTGCGGCGATCGAGCGTGGGTGCGACGAAATCGCGGTTATAGGCGAGCGCTGACGTTACCAGCACGTCCAGCTCGGGATGCGCCTCTGGCCGGGCATCGGCTACATAGTTGCCAAGGTAGGACCACACCTGCTCGCGCGTGGCATTGGCACCCAGCACGCCCACCAGATTGAGCAGCAGGCCATAGGTGACGGGTAGGCTAATGCTAATTCCAACCGCATCGCTTCTTCCAGATGCTTTACCGACTCCTAGTGCCACGGCTTGGGCTGAGCTCGTTGCGGATGCATTTCCGTGATTTGCAGCTCCATTGGCCCTGAGCAAATGCCAAACCGGATTGCCCAATTGCTGCTCGACCGGCTGGCTGGTGAGCTTTTCGCGGAACTGCCAATATTCATCGACCGCGCGCGGGATGATGCCGGTGTGAAGCGACTTGGCGCTTTTGGGTTCGCGGAACAGGTAGAAGCCGAGGCTTTCCTCGCTGCCATAGGTCAGCCACTGCTCGATCGTCAGACCGTTGCCCTTGGACTTGGAAATCTTCTCGCCGTTTTCGTCAAGGAACAGCTCGTAGATCATTCCTTCGGGCCGCCGCCCGCCGAGCACCGCGGCGATCTTGCCCGATTGCACGCCGCTGTCGGTGAGGTCCTTGCCGTACATTTCATAGTCAACCCCGAGCGCCACCCAGCGCATCGCCCAGTCAACCTTCCACTGGAGCTTTGCCGCGCCGCCAAAAATGCAATGTTCGATGGTCTGGCCATTGTCCTCAAAACGGACGAGGCCTGCCTCGGCATCGACCACCGTCACCGGCACCTGCAACACCGCGCCGCTGGTGGGAGAGACCGGCAGCACCGGCGAATAGGTGCCTGCGCGTTCAGCCCGCAGCGTCGGCAGCATGATATTCATGATCCCCTGCCAGTTGCGCAGCACGCCGCGCAGGGCGTCGTCAAAAGCGCCCGAATTGTAACGCTCGCTCGCTGAGACGAATTCGTAATCGAAACCGAACTGATCAAGGAATTCACGCAACCTGGCATTGTTATGATGCGCGAAACTTTCATGGCTGCCAAAAGGATCGGGGATGCGGCTGAGCGGTTGACCGAGGTGTCTGTCCAGCATCTCCTTGTTCGGCACATTGTCCGGCACCTTGCGTAGCCCGTCCATATCGTCCGAAAACGCCACCAGCCGCGTCGGCGCGCCGGTCAGGGTTTCATAGGCCCGCCGCACCAGCGTGGTGCGCAGAACCTCCTGAAAAGTGCCGATATGCGGCAGGCCGGATGGGCCATAACCCGTCTCGAACAGCACCGCGCTGCCATCGGGCTTGCCCTGCGGAAAGCGCTTCACCAAGTTGCGCGCTTCCTCGAACGGCCAGGCTTTGGAAACTTGTGCGGCGGCGACAAGGGCAGGATCAGTCATGAGCGGCGCTTTCGCGCGAATGGGCTGGTTGTGCAAGTGCGAAGGCTGACGGTCAGCCTTCGCCGCGCAGGATCAGCCCCGCCTGCGGTTTGTGCGCGCGAATTTCCGCTTCGCTCAGGCCGCAGATCTCGTGCGGGAAGACCAGCCAGTCATCGGTTTCGTGGACGAAGTAATGCGGCACCAATGCGGTCTGATTGCGGCGCGGTTTGTAATAGACGGTGCCAATCCGCACATCGCGCGGCATGTTGTGGCGGCAGCGCGCGGAAAGCTCGCGCAGGAAAGCCTCGACCGAGCGGCCTGAATCGAACACGTCATCGATCACCAGCAGCCGGTGCTCGGGATCAAGCGAATCAACCAGATAGCCGAGCGCATAGACCCGCACTTGCTTTTCCTGCCGGTCTATCCCGGTATAGGAAGCCGTGCGGATGGCGATGTGATCGCTTTCCACCCCGCGATAGGCGAGCAGTTCCTGCACCGCGATGCCAATTGGCGCCCCGCCGCGCCAGATGCCGACGATGTGAGTCGGCGCGAAGCCGGAATCGAGCACCAGATTCGCGAGACGGTAGGAATCCTCAAGCAATTGATCTGCCATCAGATAAACCTTGTCGATGGCAGCGGGTGCATCCGCCATATCAGGCAGCCCCGGCGGCATGATGTACCGCCGCAATGTGACTGGCCTTGTCCGCATCGGAAAGGAACGATCCGGCGAAACTGTTCACCGCCAGCGTCACTATGTCCGCCTCGGAAAGGTTCAGCGCATCAGCGGCCGCGCGGAAGTTGTCGTTGATATAGCCGCCGAAATAGGCGGGATCGTCCGAATTGATCGTCACCCTGATCCCCGCCGCAAGCATAGCCGCGACCGGGCTGAGCTCCATCGCGCCGATCACGCACAGCCGCAGGTTGGAGAGCGGGCAGACGGTCAGCG
>JANLOZ010000141.1:0-14691 GCA_031366845.1 Novosphingobium sp.
CACCGCTCAAAACAGTTTCCGCTCACCCAGATAGACCTGCGCCTCGCTCTTCGCGCCGAGATATTCGCCCGCCTTGCCTTTGACCCCGCGATAGATTGTCCGGTCGAACAACCAGTTGGCCCAGCATCGCGGACCCATATCCTCGCGTGCTCGCGGCATCAGCAACTGCGCCATCAGCTGCGCGCGTGCGCCATCGTCTATCAGCGCGCTGCCCGCCGCCATAAATCCGCCGCGCCCTGTCGATCCGCCTCCTGCGGGACTCACGTAGCTGATAATCAGCGGCGAGAAGGCCCCAGTGCCGAACTCGTGAAAAATCGCCACGCCGTTGCCGGTGCCTTTGCCGACGAAGGACAGCACGTTGCCGCTTGCCCAGCCCGCGCGGTTGACGATTTCCTGAACAATCGCCGTGACATCGTGCGCGTTGGCCGCATAATCGCCGCCACTCCACAGCACCGGGCAGGATGCCGTTGTTTTGGTCCGCTGGTCTGGCCGCGCGGCGCTCGACCACGCGGCGGAACTGTCCGCCGCCTCGCCATACCAACTCCCCCAGGCGGTGCCGCCGCCGCCCACCCCGATCCAGGTGGCCAGCGATAGCGTGGCGCTGGTAATCAGTGCGCCTTGCGGGATGCCGACCCCTTGATACCGCAATCCGCCAAAGCACGCGGTGCCGTTGTTGCCGGTGACTATGGACCCAGTGTTAAATGCACTGCTCGATGAATAGCCATCATCGCCGTCGGTGATGATAACAAGAGTTTGAACGGTCACGGCTCGTTAGCCCTGCGTCTCGGTGTAACCACCGAGAAGGTTCACCGCTGTGGTGGCGCTGGGGAACCAGATTGGCTCAAGGCACGCGTTATCAAATATCCGCTGCGCCCCGCCGGTAAGGAAATTCAGCGCCGCGCCGACATTGGCTAGCTGGCAAGGCACAGCGGCAATCTTGCGGAACAGCACAAGGCTCATCGTTCCTGATGTGCGGGTGGCGGACTGGATGAAGCTGGTGGGCGCGCGAACCCCGCCATTGGCCGCGCCGGGCTGGAATATCTCGAAGGTGCCAACCGGCGGCGCAGTAACCCCGGTGAAGGTCGATGTCTTGCTCGCTGCGCCGGTCTGGTCGGTATAGGTCAGCGTAGCCGTGGGCGTCCCGGCACCGCCCGTGGTCAGCCATTCAATCGCCGCCATCACATCGACACCATTTGTCGTGCCGGTCCGATCACGCGCAGGCAGCGCGGCGGCGGTGATCGCCTGCGCAGTTATGGACGTAACCGAAAGCCCGGAATTGTCCCACAGCCGGTCGATCAACCACAGCATGCCCTGCTGCGATGGCGCCATATCGAGCCCCATCAGATAGGCATTGCCGCTGCCGGGATTGGCGCGGACTATCTGGCTACCCGGACCTATGACCGCCGCGCCGTTGATCCCGGCGCCGGGCGCGGTGGCTGGCCCCGGATTGCCGCTGGCATAGCGCGGATTATAGCCCCGCAGCGCGCCCACCGCCGCCATGGCGATGCCGCTCTTGATATAGGGCACCGAGGGCTGAGCGCCCGAAATCGCGCCATCGAGGGTGGTGATCGCCATCTTGCGGGGCTCCCTTAGCCGGTGACTGTGACGCGGTAGGCATTGCTCGCAGGCGCAACCGCAAAGGTGAGTGTGACCGTGTTGGCATCGGTCGCCACCCAGTCAGCAAGAACGCCCGATTGCGATGCGGCATCGCGCACCGAGACGTTGACGTCCTGCGTGCCAAGCGAATGGGTGACCGCGATTGATGTCAGCGAGCCATTGCCAAGATTGGCGCTGAACTTGCGCGCGACCACCGATGTGTCGATGCCGATGCCCGATCCGGTGACGCTGACGCCGGTATTGGCCACCGCGCTGATCACCGATCCGGCGACAGAGATGCCATTGCCGCCGGTATAGGTGGTGCCGCCCGACAGCTGCCCCCAGGTCTGCGATGTCGTGCCGATGGTGATCGCCGCGTCGGAAATGATCATGAACACCTTGTCGGCATTCGTTGAACCTTCGGTAACGCTGAGCGAGGCACCGGGGGCGAGCTCGCCGTTGTTATCGGCATCGATACTGCGGGTGAGCGCCGAGCCCGATGCGGTCCAGACCCATATGCCGTTTTCCGATGCGGTGGTCTGGTTCTTGAGCAGCAGCCGGTCATTGGCGGCGAGCGTGACGCCGTCAATCGTTGCGCCGGGCGAGGCGAGATTGACGTTGGTGGTCGAGGCCGCTCGGACAGGGCTCTTCCACGAAAGGCCGCGCGCGACATTATCGACATACTGCTTGTTTGCGGCGTCAGTATTGGCTGATGGATCAGCGAGGTTGGCGATTTTCTGCGACTGAAGGTCCAGTCCGTTCATGATCTTCATGGGGTGTGCTCCTTAAAATGCCAGGACAAAGCCTGCTTGGGGTGAGGGAAAGGTGGCGGTGATCTGGGTGGTGCTGGCCTGGACATCGGTGAGCACCTGCTCGCCGCTGTTCAGGTAAACCTGCACTGTCGGCACCCGGCCGAGGGCATGCGAAAGCGTCCAGGTGGAGGCGAGTGAGGCATTGATGCGGAGCGGCGCGGAGGCAGCTCCAGCCGGGCCTTGTGGGCCGGGAGGTCCGATGATCGCGGCAATCGGCGCCGAGGGATTGCGCAGCACCGCCTGCGACATGCCCGATGGGCCGCGCCAGCGGAGCGCAATCTGCCTGTCAGGAACGCGCCAGCGGATCGCAAGTGTCATGCCAGCGTCGCCCGGCTGAGGCGGATGAAGGCCGATTGTTCGGTGATCTCGACGCTGGAGGCGAGGGTCAGTTTGGCGTCGATGCCGTAAACCCCGGCGGTGAGCGCCGATGTGGCGGCGTGGCCGAGCGAAACGATCCAACCAGCAGAAGCTGGGCTTTGTGGCGCAATGGTCATGGCGATACCCGTGGCGGCATCGTCGAGCACCACGCGATTGCCGGCGATCAGTGCCGGCTTGATCGCAGCGGTGAGGGCTGTGACGGTTGCCGGATCGCCCGCGGTCGCGTCGAGCGCGATTGCGATATCCTCACCCAGGCGGAATTCGCCGATAATGCCGTTCATTCTGCTCGACTCCAGACAGGCTGATGGATGCTTGCCACGCAAGCGAAGGCCACCGTTTGGGGGATGAACCGTCCGGTGAACGAACGGGCCGATTCGCGATTACAGGAGGAGGGCTACAGCCGGATAGGCATTGTAGGAAAGCATAAAATAACCGATATGGTTATTAACGTGTGTTTGCCTATGGTCTGCATCGTTGCGCCATTTTGTGCGCCACTTGTGCACCGTTGCGCAGATGCGTGCTTCGGATGGTCAAAACCGCTGAAAATGGCCAGAGCGAGGGGGAATGGTGGGCGCGGCAGGGATTGAACCTGCGACCCCACCCGTGTGAAGGGTGTGCTCTACCACTGAGCTACGCGCCCGCTCCAGCGAGCAGAAGGCGCGCCCTTAGATCGGCGTGCCACAATTGACAAGCAGGCAAACCGACCTAGAGGCGCGAGGCATGAGCGATGAAACCCCCGCGTCCGCCCCGGACCTTCCACCCGATCACCTGGCGATCAATCCGCGCAGCCCGCACTTTGACGGCGACTTGCTCGAGCGCGGAATCGGCATTCGTTTCAAAGGTGTGGTCCGCCATAATGTCGAGGAATACTCGATTTCCGAAGGCTGGATCCGCGTTCAGGCGGGCCGGACGATGGACCGCAAGGGCCAGCCGCTGACGCTGAAACTCAACGGCCCGGTCGAAGTCTGGTTCGAAGATCTGGGTGAAGACGCGCCGGTTGCGAAGAAGGGCTAAAGTTTTTTCAAAAATAGGCGGCTGGTGCCTGACCGATTGCAATCGGAAAGACTCCACCCCGCCTCAGCGGCGGTATTCGGCGATAATCGCACCGATCGGATCGTTGGCAAAGCGATCAGCGAGCAATTCTGCTGGCGATGTTTTGCTTGGCACCTTCCCCTGCTTGCCCGGTGCCTGGTTGTAGATAAAACCCTGCACCGGCCAGGCCGTGCTGCCGAGCCCCTGCAGCGGTGCGAACCACACCCGGACCTCGCTCCAGTCATTGGCGGGGGAGACATCAACCGCGCGCACATCGTCTTCAATCTGGCCGCGAGCGCCATTTATCAGTGACCAGTTGGCATGCCGCAGCAGCACGGTTCGCGAATCGATAATCCCGCTGATCGCCGCGACATGGCCGAGCTCCATCTTGCCGTGTGGCTTGAACGCCATCACCGCGCCGAGCCTGGGCCGGTCACCGCGCGCATATTTTCCGGCGGCCTGATCCCACCAGGTCCAGGCATCGCCGCGAATCTGAATGCCCGAAACCGACCGCGCATAGGGGACGCACTGGAGCATGGTCGGCAAGGAAATTCCGCCGCCACCACTCACCAGAGCAATCTCGGAAACGCCGCTCGCAGCAGCCGGAACGGTCGCTGCCGCCAGCAAGGATGCAATCGCCATGAGATGCCTGTGAACCATGACTCTGTCTTTGCAGAATCGCGGTATCATACGGGTTTCTACATATGGTTAAGCGGTGGTAACTTTTTGCCGCCGCTTGGCAGCATGTTGCCACAACGCTTGCAGATTGTTGCCGGAAGCCCCACTGCGCCCGAATTCCTTGAGTTCGCGAAGCAACCATGAAGCCACAAGTCATCATCATCGGCCGGCCCAACGTCGGCAAGTCGACGCTGTTCAACCGTCTCGTCGGCAAAAAGCTCGCGCTGGTCGATGACCAGCCAGGGGTGACGCGTGACCGGCGGACGGGTGATGCCAATCTGCTCGGGCTCGAATTTACGATCGTCGATACTGCCGGGTGGGAAGATGATGATCCCGAAACGCTGCCCGGCCGGATGCGGGCGCAAACCGAAGCGGCGCTCAAAGGCGCCGATCTTGCGCTGTTCACAATCGACGCGCGCGCCGGGATCACGCCGCTCGACGAAGAAATCGCCCGCTGGCTGCGCGTATCACCGGTTCCGGTTATTCTGCTGGCTAACAAGGCCGAAGGCCGCGCGGCGGAAGCGGGGCTGATCGAGTGTTATGCGCTCGGCTTTGGTGAGCCCGTCGCTGTCTCGGCCGAGCATGGTGAGGGCATCGCCGATCTGTTCGAAGCGCTGCTTCCGTACCTTGAAGGCAAAGAGGCTGAAGCTGCCGACCCGGAGTTCGACGAAGAGGACCCCGCAGCACCGCTCAAGCTGGCAATTGTCGGGCGGCCAAATGCGGGCAAGTCCACGCTAATCAACGCCATGCTGCGCGAAGACCGCCTGCTCACCGGGCCGGAAGCGGGGATCACGCGCGATTCGATTGCGGTTGACTGGTTGTGGACTGACGAAAAGACCGGGCTGGAACGCCCGGTGCGGCTGATCGATACCGCTGGCCTGCGCAAAAAAGCCCGAGTGGTCGAGAAGCTCGAGAAAATGTCAGTCGCCGATGCGCGCCACGCGGTCGATTTTGCCGAGGTGGTGGTCCTGCTGCTCGATGCCACATTAGGACTTGAGCACCAGGACCTGAAGATCGCCTCGATGGTGCTCGAAGAAGGCCGCGCGCTGGTTATTGCCATCAACAAGTGGGACATTGCCGAGGACGCCTCCTCGCTGTTCAACGGCATTCGGGGGGCGCTCGAAGAAGGTCTGGCGCAAGTCCGCGGAGTGCCGCTGCTTTCGGTTTCGGCACGGACAGGGCGCGGGCTCGATGACCTTTTGCGCAGCGCATTTTCTATCCGCGAGGCTTGGTCAAAGCGCGTGCCGACCGCGGCGCTCAACCGCTGGTTTGATGCCGCGCTGGCGGCGAACCCGCCGCCAGCACCGGGCGGGCGGCGGATCAAGCTGCGCTATATTACCCAGGCGAAAACCCGGCCTCCGGGGTTTGTGCTGTTCGGCACCCGGCTCGATCAACTGCCGACCAGCTATCAGCGCTATCTGGTCAACGGTATCCGGCGTGAGCTGGGTTTTGATGCCGTGCCGATCCGGCTGACTCTGCGCTCGGCGAAGAATCCTTTCGCCAAGGATTAGAGCAGGATGAGATTAGATTAAATCACCTCGTCATTGCGAGCGAAGCGACCCGAAGGGGACCGCAGGTCAACCAACCCAGAGCGTCATGCCCTGCGCTCTGGGTTGCTTCGTCACTTCGTTCCTCGCAATGACGATTCAACGTAATGTCATCCCGCTCTAGACGCCGCGCCGGAACGGCAGGCGCCGCCACTGGGTCAGCGATCGCCATGCCCATTCGATCGGGCCCTGCCGGAAACGCGCGAGCCACCACGGGCTCGCCCACAGCATTATGAGCCATCCTGCCAGCATGAAAGGCCAGTACCAGCGCTCGGGCACCGATCCTTGCAGCCCAAATCCCCAGCCATAAAACAGCGCAGTCATCACCAGCGTAGAGCCCAGATAATTGCTCAGCGCCATCCGGCCCACCGCACGAATTCGGCGGCCGAGCCAGCCGTTTCCAGCGCGCTGCGCGACCAGCACCAGCAGCGCCGCATAACCGATTCCCATCGCCAGATGCGGCGTCGCCAGCCACCAGGCGAGCATCGCGTTCATCAGCTCGGGCCGGAAATCTTGTGACCAGCAAATCGCGGTCAGGCCCAGCGTCAGCAATCCGCCTAAACCAACGCCAATCAGCGCTGTGACCTTCAACTGCCGCCGCGTCCACCCGCCGGAGAAGAATCCGCCGCGAAACAGCCCCATGCCGATCAACATGAGCGGCAGCGTTTCGCCGATGGTGTTGAGCGCGACAGTCATCGGAAGGTCGCTTTCCTTTGTCAGTTTATGCCGGACGAGCGCTGGATAGCTGCCCTGCTCACGCGCAGCCTCGGCCCGTGCATCCTGGCTGTTCTCGGCGCTCTGGAGGCTGAGCCTGGCCTTCTCGGGCGGTGGAGAACTGTTCGCCGCCATCCGCATTTCGGCGAGCACAGGTTCCACGCTCGCGGCTGTGCCGTTGCCGTGCCACGATGCAAAGGCAAGCAGCGCTACCGGGATCATCGCCCGCACCGGCAGATGCCGCAACAACAGCGCGAAAAATCCGCAGAACGCATAAGTGAACAGGATATCGCCCCACCACAGCAGGGCAAAATGAAGATAGCCAATCACCGCCAGCCAGGCGAGCCGCCGCATCTGCAGCCTGTCGCCGTTGCGGCCGGTGCTCTCAGCGCTTTCGACAAACAAAAGCATGCTCGCCCCGAACAGCAGGCTGAGCAGCGCACGCATCTTGCCCTCGAACAGCACCAAGGTTGCGGCAAAGGCAAAGTGATCGCTGCCCGAGACGGCGCCATTCCAGTCAGGCGTTATTGTCGCGGCGATTGGCCCGGCGAAACCCTCCATATTGACCGCAAGGATGCCAAGCATGGCAACACCGCGGATCAGGTCGAGCGCGTCGATCCTCGCGCCGGAAGGGCTGGTCATCGTCTCAGTTCTTCACCGCCACACAGGTTATGGCGCTCGCGGCCAGCTTGCCGCAGGCAGACCGCGCTGCTGCCTCGCTGTACCCGCCTGCCTGCAATTTGGTCACCGCGCCGCTGGCGACATTGATCCGGCCATGCCCGGCAAGTTCGGGCCGCACTTTGACTTTCGTCCAAAGCGCATCGGCATTGGCAGCAACGCCGAATGCACCCAACTGGATGCGCCACGATCCTGCAGCGGCGGGCAGCGCGGTTGCGACTGTCGGAGGCGGAGCGACGACCGAACGCGGTGCTGGCGGGGCGATCCGCGGCACTGCTGCAGCAACCGGACGCGGGGCCGGCAGCACGGTGCTCGCGGCGGGCCTGGCATAGTCTGCGCCGGCGCTGCGCGGGCTCGATCCACTGGCAACGCGTTCAGCCGCAGCGACAGCCTCTTCGGGGGTCGGCAAAACAGGCGACGCTGTGGCCATCCTCACCGGCGGAGCAATAATTGACGGCGCCGTGATGGGCGAAGGCACAATAACTCCAAGGTCGGCACTGGCCAGTTCGCGGTTGCGCAAGGCCTCGCTATCAATGGCGATCTGCTGCGACAGCGCCGCGCCTTGCTGGCGCTGGGCGAGGGGAATATAGCCGTCCATCTCCTGCAGCCCCGGTCCCGCCTGCGCCAGACCTGATCCGCGCGCCAGGCTCATCAAGGCATAAGCCCGCACCCAGTCCTTGGGCATCAGGTCACCGTTGAAATGGGCAATCGCGATCAAATACTGCGCGCGCGAATCGCCGCGCTCGGATGCCTGTTTGACATAGGGCAGGGCTTGCGCGTGCTCGCCGCGATCGAACAGGATCAGGCCATATTCGTCTGAAGCGCGCATGTGGCCCTGCGCCGCCGCCTTGCCGTAATAGAGTTCGGCCTTCTTGAGGTCCTGCGGCAGGCCTTTGCCCCACTTATAGGCCTGCCCCATATTGTACTGCGCATCGGCATCGCCTTTGGCTGCGGGACTTTGCCATTCCTTCACCGCAGAAGGATAGTCACCACGCGTCCAGGCATCAACTCCGGCTTTGACGTCAGCACCTGCGGGCAAGCTGAAAAAGCCAAGTGCAGCGCAGGCTGGAACTATCAGGCGGCGAAGCTTCATCACAAATTCCCTTTGACCTTTTGCCCTCGCGGACGGTGTTAACCACCAGTCTGCCACATGTTCTCCGCGTGGCAAAGCCCGCAGGGAGAAACGCATTTACCCTTAGCAGACGAATAATTGTCTGCGGCGGCGTTAAGGGAAAATTAGGGAGAATCTGGTTTTTATAGCGCGAGCATATGGGCGCTTTGCATCCAAGGGGATTAGATTTTGCGCGTACTGGCACTCGCTTCACAGAAGGGCGGATCTGGCAAGACCACGTTGTCCGGCCATCTTGCCGTGCAGGCGCAGCGCGCTGGCGCAGGCCCGGTCGTGCTCATCGATATCGATCCGCAAGGCAGCCTTGCTGATTGGTGGAACGAGCGCGAGGCTGAATTCCCCGCCTTTGCCCAGACCACCGTCTCGCGGCTGGCCGCTGATCTTCAGGTGCTGCGCTCGCAAGGTTTCAAGCTGGCGGTCATCGATACGCCGCCGGCAATCACCATGGCGATCCAGTCGGTCATCGCGGTGGCCGAACTGATCGTTGTGCCAACCCGCCCGAGCCCGCACGATCTGCGCGCAGTTGGCGCTACGGTTGATCTGTGCGAGCGGGCGGGCAAGCCGCTGCTGTTCGTCATCAACGCGGCAACCCCCAAAGCCAAGATCACCAGCGAGGCGGCTGTCGCGCTGTCTCAGCACGGCACCGTCGCGCCGATCACACTGCACCACCGCACCGACTATGCCGCATCAATGATCGATGGCCGCACGGTGATGGAGGTCGATCCGATGGGACGTTCAAGCCTCGAGATCACTGCGCTGTGGAACTATGTTTATGACCGGCTGGAAAAGAACTTCCGCCGCACCGTCTTCGCTGCCGCCCCGCAAGCACAGGGCGCGCCGGTTGCCGCTGGATACAGCCGGCCCGTGGGTGGTTTCGGCCGCCGTGTGGCTGGTTGATGGGGATGGCTGCAATGGATAACGGCAAACCTCTCGCATCGCTTTCAACCGTGCTTCTGGCGCGCAAAGGTGCGGCCAAGGCCATCGAGCTGCCCGATCTGCACCAGGCCGAAGTCGTGCCCATCAGCCGCGCTGGCGAGGGCCATACAGGCCAAAGCAACGCAGGCGAAGTGCGCCGCCAACAGGACCGCATCTCGGGCGCGTTTACGCCCAAAGCTGCGGCACCGCGCAGGCCTGCGTTTGCGCGCGGCGGCAAGGCTGCCTTTACCCTCCGGCTCGATGAAGACCGGCATCTGCGGCTGCGGCTCGCCTGCACCGCTTCCAATCGCTCAGCCCAGCAAATGGTAACCGATGCGCTCGACGCACTTCTCGATAGCATGCCCGAAATCAACGCGATGGCTGGCGAAATCCGCCGCAAGCGCAGCAACTGAATCACCAAGGGGATATGACCATGGCCTCCGCTTCACTGAAGAACCGCCTGATGCTGGCTGCGGGTGCCGCGCTCGCTATCGGCACGCTCGCGGGTTGCGCCGGGCCGGGGATGGCCGTCCGCTCCAATTCGGCCGATGCAGCGCGGATGGCACTGAAGAACGGCAAGGCCGGCGATGCGGTCTCGCACGCCGAAGCTGCTGTCGCCGCCACCCCGCGCGATGCCTCGTTGCGGGTGCTGCTGGGGCAGGCCTATTTCAAGGCGGGCCGCTTCACTTCGGCTGCCGCGACGTTTGACGATGCGATGAAGCTGGGTGACAACAGCGCGCGTACTGCGCTGAGCCTTGCGCTCGCTCACATTGGTGCCGGAGATCAGCATGGTGCGCTGGCGGTTCTGGAAGATTGGCGCGGCGAAATACCCGCGAGCGATCTTGGCCTCGCGCTGTCGCTGGCGGGTGAACCAGATCGCGGCGTAGCCGTGCTTGCCGATGCCCTGCGCGGCGGCGACAACACTGCCAAATTGCGCCAGAATCTCGCCTATTCCTATGCCCTCGCCGGCAAATGGCGTGAAGCCCGGGCAATGGCGGCGCAAGACGTTCCCGCTGACCAGATCGATGCGCGGATCACCGAATGGGCCGGGATGATCCAGCCCGAACAGTATCAGCAGCGCATCGCCGCGCTGCTCGAAACCCCGATGCGTACCGACCCGGGCCAGCCCGCGATGCTCGCGCTGGCAAACAATCCGGCAATGGAACAGCTTGCCGCAGAAACCACCGCCAACGCCGCCGCTCCGGTCGCCGCCGTGGGCGAGAAGGTTGCCGCCGTTGCCGAGGTTACCCCCGTTCCGGCGCCTGCGCAGGCAGCGCCGCAAGCCGAGCTTGCCGCCACCGATGCGCCCGCGTCCGACCCGGCACCTGCCGGGTCGCAGCAACTGGCCCAGCAATTGGCAATGGCTCCGGTTCCTGCGCCCTACGCTGCGCCAGCCCCGGCGTCAGAGCCCGTCATCCAGATGCCCGCTGCCAGGGCCGTGCATGTTGTCGCCTTCACCGCGAAACCGCGCCCGACCAGTGTTGCAGGAACGCATCTTGTCCAGCTTGGATCGTTCTCGAGCCCGCAGGGTGCACGCCGCGCCTGGGGTATCTACACCGCACGCAACGCCAGCCTTGCTTCGTACCGGATGAATATTGCTCCCGCCATTGTACGCGGCAAGCACGTCTGGCGGGTGGCTGCGGCCGGTCTCGTCGGATCAAAGGCCGCTTATGGTCTGTGCTCGCGGGTCAAGAGCGGGGGCGGGGCCTGCTTTGCCTATGCCGCCGTTCCGGCCCGGCCCCTGCCGGGTGTTGTCCCGGCACAGTTTCGTGCCGTAGCCGGCCCCCAAATGGCCCGCCGCCGCTAGAGCGGCGATTGGGCTAAGTGAATCACCTTACCCCAACACCGTCTTTCCTGAGCTTGTCGAAGGACTGCTTTTTCTTCAAGCGGTTGTGCGCAACGCACGAAGTAAAGTACAGCCCTTCGACAAGCTCAGGGTAGGCGGGTTTGGTTCAGATTTTGCGCGGTTTGCGCTAAATCAGGTTTTCCGGTTGACAGTGCGAAAGCCCCTTCGGTGATAAGCCGGAGGGGCTTTCGGCGTCAGGCAACCTGCACCGCGCCCTTGAACAGCGCGAGGCAGCGGCCCTGCACCGGCTGACGATCGAACGGCGTATTGCCTGCCGCCGCCGCCATCCGGTCCGAATCGACGATCCACGGTTTGTCGGGATCAATCACCGCAATATCCGCTGCAAGTCCCGCCTCCAGCCTGCCCGCGCTGACGCCCAGCAGGCCTGCTGGATTGCTCGCCAGCAGCTCGAAAGCGCGATCCATGGCGATCACCCCATCGCGCACCAGATTGAGCGTCAGCGGCAGCAGCGTTTCCGCTCCCGCCATGCCCGGCTCGGCATCGGCAAAAGGCAGCCGCTTATCCTCTGGTCCGCGCGGATCGTGGCCCGAACCAATAACGTCAATCGTGCCGTCACCAATCGCGGCGATCACTGCCTTGCGATCATCCTCGCAGCGCAGCGGCGGTGAAAAGCGCGCAAATGTGCGGAAATCGGCGGTGGCATTGTCCGAAAGCATGAAGTGCGCAGGCGTAACCCCGGCGGTAACCGCCACCCCGCGCGCCTTCGCCGCACGCACCAAAGCGATGGCTCCACCAGTGGTCAACTGCCGAATATGCAGCCGCGCACCCGCCATTTCGGCCAAGGCAATATCGCGTGCCACCGCGAGTGCCTCGGCCTCCGCCGGCGCGGAAGGCAGCCCCAGCCGGGTCGCCATTTCCCCGGACGTCGCCACCGCCGAGCCCGTCAGCCCGCCGTCCTCCGCGTGCGAAATCACCAGCAGATCGAGCATCGCGCAATAGCGCAGAAGGCGCAGCATCGTGCCCGAATCGGCTATCCAATGCCGCCCGGTGCTTACCGCCCTGGCCCCGGCATCGCGCATCAGCGCCAGTTCAGCGAGCTCGGTTCCCGCCAGCCCGCGCGTCGCGGCGGCGAGCGGGTGGACCCACAGCCCCGGCTTGCCCGATTGCGCCGCGAACCGCACCCGCGCCGGGTGATCGAGCGGCGGTTGCTGATCGGGCATCAGCGCAGCGCGGGTAATCCCGCCGAAGTGGAACGCCGGTTTGTCGACCGCGAACACACCCAGATCGACGATCCCGGGAGCGACCAATTTGCCCTTTGCATCGAAGGTGCGATCGCCTGGTAACGGCACCACATCAGGCCCTATCGCCGCGATCCGGTCCTGATCGGTGCGCAAGGCCCCGCGCACCGAGGCCCCGCCCGGCATTTGCAGCTCTGCGTTGATGATCGTCAGCGGAGCGCCGATCATTGCCAGCCCTCCAGCCCGCGCGCCGATCGCGTCAGCACGTCAAGGCAGGCCATCCGCATCGCCACACCCATTTCGACCTGGCTGGTGATCAGGGAGCGGCTGGCATGATCGGCGACATTGCTGTCAATCTCGATTCCCCGGTTCATCGGCCCCGGATGCATCACCAGAGCATCGGGTGCCGCGCGTTTCAGCCGTTCGGTCGTCAGCCCATAGAGATAACGATATTCGGCAGGCGAAGGCACGAAACTGCCCTGCATCCGTTCATTCTGCAGCCGCAGCATCATCACCACATCGGCGCCATCAAGCGCCGCATCAAAATCGTGATAGGCGGTGACCTTGAGCTGCTCGACACCATCGGGCATCAGCGCGGGCGGCGCGCAAACCCGCAGATCTGCGCCCAGCGTCGTCAGGCAATGCATGTTCGATCGCGCCACCCGGCTGTGCAGCAGATCGCCGCAGATCGTGATCTTGAGGCCATTGAAGCCGTCAGGCTTGCCGCGCTCGCGCAGCGCCCGGCGAATGGTCAGGGCATCGAGCAGCCCTTGCGTCGGATGCTCGTGCTGCCCGTCGCCGGCGTTGAGCACCGGACAATTGACCTTGTCGGCGATCAGCCGCACCGCGCCCGATGATCCGTGGCGGATGACGATGGCATCGCTGCGCATGGCGTTGATGGTGAGCGCGGTGTCAATCAGCGTCTCGCCCTTTTTCACGCTCGATTGCGCGGCGTGCATGTTGACCACGTCTGCACCGAGCCGCTTGCCGGCAATCTCGAACGAAAGCAGCGTGCGGGTGGAATTTTCGAAGAAGGCGTTGATGATCGTCAGGCCCGCCAGCCGGTTGTCGCGCTTGTGCGGCTGGCGGTTCTTTTCGACCCACTGCTCGGCCTCATCGAGCAGAAACAGGATTTCATGCGGGGCGAGGCCCGCGACACCGAGCAGGTGGCGATGCGGGAACGCGAGGCGGCCCGGCGGATAGCGGGAGGCCGCTTTGATTTCTGGCGATGTCATTGAAGACAGCCCTCTATCCTGAGCGCCGCAGTGGGGCAAGCACGTTAAATCTGGTGACAGTGCACTTATTTCACGCGCACTTTCCGCCCCGGCTTACCCCGCCGGGCATCGCGGCCAGTCTGGTCAAGGATAGCGTTCATAAACGCGCTTCCGCCCAGCGGACGGCCTATGCTTTCAGCCCGGCGCAGCGCAGCAGAGGCATCCTCATCCTCGCCGGACCGGATCAGCGCGGCAAAGTTCCCCACCCGATCGAGCACTGGGGCGGTCTGGGTCATGCCATCGCCGCGCACCGGATCGAGCAGGGCATGAACGCTGGACCATTGCCACTGATCCGCGCTAGCAACCAGCCGCGCGCGCACCGGATTGAGCGCGACATAGCGCAGTGCGGCATAGAGATGTGGCTCGTCCATCGCCACACAGCCAAAGCGCCCCTGCCAGAAATGCCCGGTGCGCTGATCGCGCGCGTGAATGTGACCGGCATAGTCGCGGTGCACCCTGGAAAGCGCGGCGCGCAAGCCGTCCTGATTTTCGGGTACCAGGATCAGGTGGACATGGTTGGGCATCAGCACCCAGGACCACACCGCAACACCCTGCGCGGCGGCGTGTTTTTTCAGCAGGTTACGATAGAGCGCATAGTCATCGTCACAGAAAAACGTCTGTTGCCGTCCATTGCCGCGCTGGGTAACATGGTGCGGGATACCGGGAATGACGATGCGGGCAAGACGGGCCATTTTTGCGGGCTAGCAGTGGTTGGGTGGGGAGTCAATTAAGTGCACTGTCACCGTAATCACCGTAATCTTAACTCTGCCCAGCCGCACCTGTTTTCGCCAGTTCCGCCGCCAGCAGCTCCCTCACCTCACCAAGCCAGGGTTCAAACCGCCGCCACTCCTCCAGCGCATGCCGGTAGATCGGCTGGCGCACCTGTTCGGAGC
>JANLOZ010000267.1:0-4342 GCA_031366845.1 Novosphingobium sp.
CCAAGGCTGGATATTCTCCATCCAGTTGAACCAGGTCTCCTCCCAGGACTTCGGCACAATCTCGATCGCGCCGCTCCGCACCGCTTCAATCGGTGCTTTGGCCAGTTCCGCTGCGTTTACATACCACTGGTCGGTCAGCCACGGTTCGATCACCACGCCAGATCGATCCCCGAACGGCGTGGCGATGGTGCGGTCTTCGGCGTCCACCACAGTGACTTCGCCGTCCTTTGATTTGATCTCGTGGAGCACCAGCAGGCCCGCTGTCTTCATCGCCGCGACCACAGCCTTGCGCGCATCGAACCGGTCCATGCCGACGAAGGCATCCGGGATAGAACCGCATTGCACCACCTGTGCTTCGGCATCGAACATGTTGAGCATGTCAGCAGGCTTAAACCCCGCCCGCTTGCCGACTTCAAAATCATTGAAATCATGCCCCGGCGTGATCTTCACCGCGCCGCTGCCCAGTTCCGGATCGGCATGGTCATCGGCGATAATCGGAATGCGCCGCCCGGTGATCGGCAGTGTGACAAACTTGCCGATCACGCTGTGATAACGCGGATCATCGGCGTTCACCGCCACCGCCATATCGGCGAGCATGGTCTCTGGCCGGGTGGTTGCCACCACAATGTGATCCGCGCCACTGTCCAGTTTTACGCCATCGGCCAGCGGATAGCGGAAGTGCCAGAAGTGGCCCTTGATCTCCTGCGTTTCCACTTCAAGATCAGAAATCGCCGTCTTGAGTTTAGGGTCCCAGTTGACCAGCCGCTTGTCGCGGTAGATCAGCCCCTGATTGTACAGATCAACGAAAACCTTGACGACCGCCGTGGTAAAATGCGGGTCCATGGTGAATTGCTCACGGCTCCAGTCCATCGAGCAGCCCAGCCTGCGCAACTGGCCGGTAATGGTGCCGCCGCTTTTTTTCTTCCACTCCCAGACCTTTTCGACAAAGGCCTCACGCGTGTAATTGCTGCGCTTGTCCTGATTGGCCTCAAGCTGACGCTCGACCACCATCTGCGTGGCGATGCCGGCGTGATCGGTGCCGACCACCCACAGCGCATCCTTGCCGCGCAGGCGCTCATAGCGCACGACAACATCCTGCAGCGTATTATCGAGCGCATGGCCGACATGCAGGCTCCCGGTCACATTCGGCGGCGGGTTGACGATGGTGAAGGGTTCGGCATCGGGGCGGTGCGGACGGAACAGGCCGCCGTTCTCCCAATAGGAATACCACTTCGCCTCTATCGCGGCGGGATCGAAAGTCTTGTCCAGAGCCATGGCGCGGCCTTTGCCAGCGGCGAGCGGCAGGTGCAAGTTTCCACTGTCCTGCAAAGCGCGCCGGGGCCACTTGTGGTTCGGCCTGATGATAGACAGGCAAACGCTATCATCTTGCCGCTGCCACATTTTTCCCCCACACTATAGACCGATGCGCAAGTGGGCTGAATTCACCCGGGAAGATACGGCAGACGGCAAAGGGCGGATTGCCTTTTCCGGGCCGATGACGGTGTCTTCGGTCGGCTTGATCGATCAGCAACTGCGCGATCCGTTGGAAGGACTGGCCACGGTCGATCTTTCCGCCGTCACCGATATTGATACCGTCGGCGCGTGGATTGCCTGGCGGGTGTCGCGCGATTCCGGGGCGGAAATTACCGGCGCAGATGAAAAGGCACAGCGGCTGATCGCGGCGGTCAACCAGTCAAGCGGCACGCCAGTGGCCGAAGCCGACCGGTCCGGTCCGCTCGAAGTGGTGCCCGCCGCCGTCGGCAAAAAGATGTTAGCCGCGCAGCGCGGGTTGATCGGTTCGATGGGGTTCTTCGGCGGGATCGTTGTCGCCTTTGGCCAGATCATCCGCCACCCCTCGCGCCTGCGGCGCAAGGCGCTGTCGGCCCAGGTCGAGCAGGTCGGCGTCAGCGCTCTGCCCATCATCGGGCTGATGTGTTTCCTCGTCGGCATCGTGATTGCCCAGCAAGGCGCGGTGCAGCTCAAGGAATTCGGCGCCGAAGCTTTCACGGTGAACCTCACCGGCCGGCTGGCCTTGCGCGAACTCGGGGTGCTGATGACCGCAATCATGGTGGCGGGACGTTCAGGTTCGGCCTTTGCCGCGCAGATCGGCACGATGAAACTCACCGAAGAGATTGACGCGATGCGCACCATCGGCGTCTCGCCGATCGAGGCGCTGGTGGTGCCGCGGATTCTGGCGTCGGTGTTGATGATGCCGCTGCTGGGGTTTTACGCCGCCTGCTGCGCGATTGTCGGCGGCGCTGTAATAACGGGATTTACGCTGGGCATCCCGATCATGACTTTCCTTTCGCGCATTCGCGAGGTGGTCATGCCGTTTGACATCTGGGTGGGTCTGATCAAGGCGCTATTCTTCGGCCTCGTCGTCGCGCTGGCTGGTTGCTATCAGGGCTTGCAGGTCAAGGACAATGCCGAGGAGGTTGGCCTGCGCACGACGATGGCTGTGGTTCAGGCGATTTTCCTCGTCATCGTTATGGATGCCTTTTTCGCGGTGTTCTTCGAAAAGGTGGGCTGGGGATGAGCGCACCCGAAGCCCTGCTGAATGACGACGGTGCGGAATGGATCCCGCCGAAACGCTTTACCGGCGAATACCCCATCACGGTCGAAGGGCTGAACAACCGCTTCGGCGATCAGAGCATCCACGAGAACCTCTCGCTCACCGTGCGGCGCGGCGAGATCCTGGGTGTGGTGGGCGGATCGGGCACCGGCAAATCGGTGCTGATGCGCTCGATCATCGGCCTGCAAGTCCCCGAAAAGGGCGAGATCGACGTGCTCGGCAATTCGATCACCGATGCCGATGATGATGATGACATCGATGTCCGAAGCCGTTGGGGGGTGATGTTTCAGGGCGGCGCGCTGTTCTCCACGCTGACCGTCGCCGAAAATGTCGAGGTGCCGCTGCGCGAATTTTACCCTGAAATAAGCCCGGCGCTGCGGCGCGAGATAGCGCTCTATAAAGTGGTGCTGTCTGGGCTGCCCGAGGAAGCAGCCGACAAATATCCCGCCGAGCTTTCGGGCGGCATGCGCAAGCGTGCAGGCCTTGCCCGCGCATTGGCGCTCGATCCTGAACTGCTGTTCCTCGACGAGCCTACCGCCGGGCTCGATCCGATCGGAGCTGCCGCCTTCGATAATCTGACGCGCGAACTGCAGGAGACGCTGGGGCTCACCGTATTCCTGATCACCCACGATCTCGATACGCTCTACGAGATTTGTGACCGGGTTGCGGTGCTGGCCGACAAGCAGGTGATCGCGGTGGGCACGATCCCCGAACTGCTTGCCACCGATCATCCGTGGATTCAGGAATACTTCAACGGACCACGCGGCCGCGCGGCGCAGGATAGTCAGAAGCGCGCGCGCGCGGCTCAGGAAAAACGCGCCAATGCCAAAGCGATGGACAGACCTGCCACAGCGCAGGCATAGAGGGGCCAATGGAAACGCGGTCAAACAATGTCTGGGTCGGAACCGTCACGCTGGCGCTGCTGGCGATTGTTGCGGCGTTCGTTGTCTGGGTCACCCAGATCGGCCAGGGCGATCAGCAGGAATTCGATATTTTCTTCAAGCAGTCGGTCGATGGCCTCTCGAAAGGTGTCGCGGTCAACTACGCAGGCGTTCCCGCCGGCCAGGTCAGCCAGATTGAACTGTGGCCGCAGGATCCGAGCTTTGTGCGGGTGCGCATTCAGGTAGTCGAAAAAATTCCCATTCTGCAGGGCACCACGGCGACCATCCAGGGCAGTTTTACCGGCGGATCGACGATCCAGCTCAACGGCGGGGTCAAAGGCGCGGTGCTGATTACCGAGCCGGGGCCGGGGCCTGGCAATGTCCCGGTGATCCCGACCAAACGCGGCGGGCTGGGTGAGCTTCTGTCCAACGCACCGGTTCTGCTCGACCGGCTGGCTACGGTGACCGAAAAGATTTCGGAAATGCTGTCCGACAAGAACCAGCTTTCGATCCAGCATATCCTCGCCAACACTGACCGGATGTCGGGCCAGTTCGCCGATGCCTCGCCGCAGGTGAAGGCGACGCTGGCTGAACTGCAGGTGACCTTGCGGCAAGCAACGCTGTCACTGGCTTCGTTTGAACGCACGTCGGATTCGGCCAATGCCGTGCTCGGCAACGATGGCAAGGCGCTTGCCAAGCAGCTGCATGATACCATTACCTCGGCCAAGAACGCCGCCGATTCGCTGCAATCGGCGATGTCCGACGCCAGACCAGCCATTCACCAGCTGTCGACTTCGACTTTGCCCGAAGCCGAAGCGGTGATCCGTGATCTGCGGGCAACGTCCAAATCACTGCGCGCGGTGACCGAAAAGATCGATGAACAGGGCGC
>JANLOZ010000205.1:0-2061 GCA_031366845.1 Novosphingobium sp.
GGCTGGCTGCGAAGCACTGCGGCGAAGGGTTACCTGCCGCGATGCCGCATCGCAAGTCAGTGAAAACTCCGCGTCATAACGCGCGACCGATAGCCGGCCCTCGCGCTGCCAGCGCCAGGTGCCGGGCGAGCGCGGGGCATCGCGCCAGTCTGCTGGCGGCGGCGGCGGTGGTGCGGGCCGCGGTTGGACGATGACAACCGGCGGCGGCAAAGGCACCGGTTTAGGCGCAGCGGTGCATCCGGCCAGCGCCAGCGTCAGGAGCAACAGGGGGACATTTGCCTTCATCGCGCCGGTATGGGATGGCTGGGCTCCAAGCTCAAGCCCCGCACACCTATGACTCACCCCTGCAAACCCCGCCCCGCCGCAAAGGCTGCCAAACTGCGCGTCGACCAGCTGCTGTTCGATCGCGGCCTCGCCGAAAGCCGCACGCGCGCAGCGGCGCTGGTGCTGGCGGGCGTTGTGTTCGCAGGCGAGGTCAAGCTCGCCAAGCCCGGCCAGCAGGTCGCCGCCGACGCACCCTTGCAAGTTCGCGGGCGCGATCACCCCTGGGTTTCGCGCGGCGGGATCAAACTCGCCCATGCCATTGATCACTTCGGGCTCGATCCGGCGGGCGCAGTGGCGATGGACATTGGCTCGTCCACCGGCGGTTTCACCGATGTTCTGCTGAGCAAGGGCGCGGAGCATGTATTCGCGGTCGATAGCGGCACCAACCAGCTTGCATGGAAACTGCGGCAGGATGATCGGGTGACCGTGCTCGAACAAACCAGCGCACGGCTGCTCACGCCTGCCGATATTGACCGCCCCTGCAACTGGGTGGTCTGCGATGCCAGTTTCATCTCCCTTGTGAAGGTTCTAGACGTCGCGCTGCACCTTGCTGCACCTTTGTGCAGGCTTGTGGCGCTGATCAAACCGCAGTTCGAGGTTGGCCGCGGCGAGGTCGGCAAGGGCGGTGTCGTCCGCGATCCCGCGCTGCACGCGCGTGTTTGCGCCGAGGTGCAGGCCTGGCTAGAGGCGCAGGGCTGGGCGGTGCAGGGCATCACCGAAAGCCCGATCAAAGGCCCCGAAGGCAATGTCGAATTCCTGATATCGGCCTCGCGGTCTTGATGGGGCTACCCACAATTGCGGGGGTGCGCGCCTTGCGGGGCGTTGCCAGCGGGCAAGTCTGCCGCCAATACTGCGCATAATAACAGAAATTTCGAATCACGAGGTCGCCTACCCCATGAGCATGATCGCCTCGCCCGGGCAATTGCGGGCATCGTTTCTGCGCTGGGCGCTGCTGTTCGTACCCTTGGTGCTGGTGCTCGGGCTGTTCCCGGCAGTGCTGGGCAATGCTGACAGCTTGTGGTTTCGGGGGCTGGCCAAGCCAGCAACATTCCCGCCACCCGCAACGTTCGGGATAGTCTGGACGATACTCTACGTGATGATGGGGCTGGCGGCGGCGCTGATCGCGGCCGCACGCGGTGCTCCGGGCCGCGGCTTGGCGCTGGCAATGTTCGGGGTGCAGCTGGTGATCAACATGGCGTGGTCGCCGGTGTTCTTCGGGCTGCACCAGATGCACCGGGCGCTGTTGGTGATCGGTGTTCTCGACGTGGCTCTGGCGATCACACTGGCGCTGTTCTGGCGGGTTCGGCCGCGGGCCGGCATGTTGCTGCTGCCTTATATGGCGTGGATCCTGTTTGCGACGCTGCTCAACTGGCAGTTTATTCAGGCCAATCCTGATGCAGACGGACGGCCAACTTCAAACCCGGTAACGCGAATACAAATCGGCCCTTGAAGCAGGGCCGGGATTTCCCCATCTAATATCCATGCAAAGTGAAAACCCCCTGTTCGCCGATCTCGCCAAGCTGATAAACAGCGCGGCCGGGACTATGGCCGGAATGGGCCGCGAGGCCCGCGATGCTGCGAAGGAACGCTTCAAGGAAAGCCTTGGCGGGCTCGATTTCGTCAGCCGAGAGGAATTCGACGCGGTAAAAGACATGGCGGCCAAGGCGCGTGAAGAGAACGAGGCGTTGAAGACGCGGGTGGCCGCGCTTGAGGCGGGGCTGGCCAAGAAGAAGTAGC
>JANLOZ010000228.1:0-22355 GCA_031366845.1 Novosphingobium sp.
GCCCTCCGCCCCGAGCACCAGTGCAACCGGGCCGGCAGGCAGCGCCTCAGCCAGTGTTGACTTGGCTTCACCCGCGAGACCGATGCGCCAGTACCCGGCCTCCGCCACTTCCTCGAGCGCGCGGGCGAGGTTGACCACCCGCACCCACGGCACAAGTTCAAGCGCGCCCGAGGCGGACTTTGCCACGACCCCCGATTCGGGTGGCGCGTGGCGATCCTGCGTCAAAATGGCGCAGGCATTGAACCCCGCAGCCGAACGCAGGATCGCGCCGACATTGTGCGGATCGGTAACCGAATCGAGCACCACCAGCGGCCGGCCGGGATCACCCAGCAGAACCTCTTCCAGAAACACATCCTCAAGCGGATCACATTCAAGCACCAGCCCCTGATGCGGGGCATCGCGTGCGACCAGCCGGGCAAGATCGAGTGCCTGTGCCCATTCCACCGGGAAATTTTCGGGCAGGTCGCCCGAAAGCTCGGCCACGGCCTCGCGCGTTGCCCACAGCTTGCGGTGGTTGCGTTCCGGGTTCATCAGCGCCGCTTCAACCGCGTGGCGTCCCCACAGCCGCACCTGGCCCGTCGAAGCCCTGCCGCTGCCGCGCCCGCCCTTCATCCGTCCCGCGCGCCCGCGCAGTGCCCGCCTTGGTCGATCTTCGTCTTGCCTGGCCATTCTTCACCCGATCACATGCAATTTGCGCTTCGCTCATGCCCGTCACCCCATTGACAGGCAAGCCTTGCTTCGCCATTGCGCCGCCTCTCGGTCGGAAGGCACCCTCGGGTGCAAATGCGGGTTGGCCCGCTTCTGACAGTCTGGTGTGGACAGGTGGCCGAGTGGTTAATGGCAGCAGACTGTAAATCTGCCCGCGAGAGCGTACGCTGGTTCGAATCCAGCCCTGTCCACCACCGACCCCTAAGGCCATGAAAGCCTTGGAAAACAACGTTTTTAACTTCCGAAAAAGGCCCCCGAAAACGGGTAAGGATGTCGGTTTCCCTAAACTCCCGGACTCCACTGCTTCCCGCAATTCAGGGCGTCCAGATTTCACCAAACCACCGGATTCTTGGTAACAAACCACTGGACTGACGGCGGTTGAAGCAGGCAAGCCCCGCAGAACTGCGCCATTCCCGTGAGCAGCACGGCAGGGGGCCCACCAAAGCGTTCCCCGCCGACGCTCGGCAGATACTTGCAAGCGCCGTCCGTTCTGATCGGTGCTGCCTTGGGCGGGCCCGCCGAACCGATCGAGGCTGGCCAAAGCCGCCGTGAAACTATGTCTAACGGGGGCAACCGGCCGGATGACCTCGTTAGATGAAATGGGAACAGCGTCCCCGATAGGCTACGTCCGCATCTCACTAGCTGCTCGATGGCAGGCATCGCTGGCTACCCAAGGTCGCGCGGCTGCGGTCGCATTTGTCCTGAAGCAGATCCGCGCAATCACGCCGCCGAGCAAACGGTCAGCTGGCGGTGTCAGGCCATATGTGATCCTCCGTCGATGTCTGACAGCCCCGATTGAATCCCATCATGCTCATATCAGCCAACTTCTTTTGCGGCCCAGCGCCGTTGCGTGGTCAGAATTCAGCGGTTACGAACAAAGCTTGTAATCCGACGTTTATTCGGATTAATGCAAGCTGTCACCTGTGATAAGATGAGGTAGCTGTTATGGACATCGTATACACCCCGGTTTGGCAAGACCCCGGCGCAACCCGTACCCCGGTGCAATTCGTGCAAGATGAAATGTTTCTGATGGAACAGGTGGAAGGCTTGGGCTTTGATGTCTGCTGCTCACCCGAGCATCATTTCGATATCGATTATTCGGCCTGTCCTGACAATTTTTTGCCCCTTGCGTACCTCGCGGCAAAAACCACTACGCTCAAATTATGCCTGGGCGCGGTCATCCTTCCGTGGAACGATCCGCTGCGCGCGGCAGAGAAACTCGCGTTCCTCGATCACTTGAGCAACGGACGTTGCATTGCGGGCTTTGGGCGCGGCTTGTCGAAGATGGAATATGCCCATTTCGGCATACCGATGGACGAATCGCGCGAACGCTTCGACGAAGCTCTGCCAATGGTGCTTGAAGCCCTGCGCACCGGGGTGATCGAAGGTAATGGCAAATACTACAAGCAGGTAGCAACGCCGGTTCATCCCAAGCCGCGCGCCAGCATGGCTGACGAATTCTGTTCGGTGGGCATGTCCCCCGATTCGGCTACCGTTGCCGGTCAGGCCGGTGCGAAACTGCTGAGCTTCATAACCAAGCCAACGGCCGAAATGATGCCGCTGTTCAATTGCTATTTCGATGCCTTCCGCGCCAGTCACCCGGGCAAGACGCCGCACATCATCATGGACGACTTTTACATGGTCCGTGAAAGTGCCGACGAGGCGCTTGAACTTGGCATGCAATATACCTCGGCCTATTACCGCACGGTCGTTCGCCACTATGAGTCTGACGGAGATCACTTTGCCAAGACCAAGGGCTACGCCGCCTATGCCGAAGGGGCCGAACAACTGAAGGCCGAAGGGATCGATGCGGTCGCCGAAGCCTATGTCAAAGCCCAGCTCGGCGTCGGCAGCCCGAAGCAGATTCTCGAACGGCTTGAAGAGCGCTTCAACTATCTTGGACCGGAAATCAGCATGGCAGGATGTTTTTTCTATGGCGGCATGAGCCGCGAACAGGCCCATGAGTCGCTGAGAGTGTTCGGTGACCAGGTCATTCCCGCGGCCAAAGCGATGGCCCGGGAGCACAAATTGGCAAAGGCGGCCTGATGACAAACTTTCTGCAAAACCAAGCGATTGCCCTGACTTAGTAAGTCATGCTCGGAAAGGATGCATTAGCGACGGCCCTGTTGCCTTAGCGATGTCGGAGAAACGAAGATGATACCCCAGCCATTACATCCGAACGCTCTTCCCAGCCTGTTTCTGGGCGAGGCGGATGCCAGCGATGAACGCCTGTGGGTTCAGACCGGCGAAGGCGTTGCCTTTCGCCCGCTCTTCCTTTCCGCCTCGCAAGGCTATTGGACCACTGTGACCAGGGTGCGCCGATCTGGCATCATCTCACGCCATCGCCATGTTGGCGCAGTGCACGCCCACACCCTCAAGGGCAGCTGGAACTATCTGGAGTATGACTGGGTTGCACAGGCCGGCAGCTATATCTTTGAACCCCCCGGTGATATTCATACCCTGGTCGTCGATGGATCCCTGGGTGAAATGATGACGATTTTCCAGATTCACGGCGCGATGGTCTATCTTGATGAGGCCGATGCAGTGACGGGGGTGGAAGATGTCTTCACCCGCATCGATCAGTGCCGCAAGCATTTCGAGGCGGTTGGGCTCGGCGGCGATACCGTCAATCAGTTCATTCGCTAGAGCCTGCCTGAAAGGTGCGATAACCATGCCCGCCAGCCCGAACGACCTGATCATTCACCAGTATACCCACGAACCTGCGTTTTCGGTCAAGACCCGGCTTATGCTCGGTTTCAAAAACGCCGAATGGTTCGCGGTCAACCACTCGACGATCCTGCCCAAGCCTGATCTGACCCCGCTGACCGCTGGTTATCGCCAGATCCCGGTCGCCCAGGTCGGAGCGGACATCTATTGCAGCAGCGAGCTGGTGATGGACCTGCTCGAAGCGCGTATTCCGCAGCCCTCGCTGACCCAGGGCAGCGGTGCCGGGCTGGGCCGCGGCCTGGCCTATTGGGCCGAGGACACCCTGTTCTGGCTGAACGTGCTGATCGTTTGCGGATCAGACTTCGAAGCGGCCAAGCGCGAGGATTTCAACGCGGACCGGCGCCAGATGCTACCGGGAATTTATGATCCCGAGGCGATGAAAGCCGCGCTTCCCGGCAACCTCCAGCTGCTGCGCGCGCATCTCGACCTGATCGAACGCCAGCTGGAAGACGACCGGTCATATATATGGGGCAGCCAACCCGATATCGCAGACATTTCGCTCTATTTTCCGCTCGATTTCCTTAGTTATTGCCGCAATGGCAACGAAAAGATCCTGTCGCAGTACACGGCGATATCGGCTTGGATGGAACGTGTCGCCGCGCTTGGCCACGGCCGGCGGCAGGAGCTGTCGGGAGTTGAAGCTATAGCCGTAGCGCGTGCAGCGAGCCCCACGGTGAATCCGGTTTCGACGGTCAGTGAAGGGCCGCAACCCGGTGACAAGGTGCGGGTGCAGTGGGGCGCTTACAGCCCAACCGATCTGGTCGGCGAGGTGGTTGAGGCCCATCCGCGCGAGCTGGCAGTTGCCTGGACCTCGCAAGCGGCAGGGGACCTGATCATCCACTTGCCGCGGAGTGCCGGACTGATCACCATGGCTTAGTCGATGGCATTGTGTTGCCACCGCCTCGACCTGCAATTGTTCATGATATGGGACTAATCCATTCAATTAATGCGCTTGCTAGCAGGCCGCTAGAAGCCGAAATATAATCGGCGTTGACTGTGGCTTTCGGGGACGGTGGAGTCCAAAAATCGGGAAAGCCCATGCTGACTTGTCGGTTTTATTTCTGGTGCAATGATAATTAAATTTGGGGAGGATTTGGCAATGGCCAACAAATTTCGTTCTGTGAAACGCTGCGTCTTGATGGCGACTGCCGCGACAATTTTGACTGTCGGCATCGCCGCTCAGGCTCAGGCTCAGTCACCGGCTCCGGCACCGGAGAAGGAGAATGTCGGCCTCGAAGAAATCATCGTCACGGCGACCAAGCGTGAGCAGAATCTCTCCGATGTTGGTGTCTCGGTGACGTCGATTGGCGGGGAATCGCTGGCGCGAGCGGGTATCACGGACTCGCTTGGCATCACCGCCTCGGTCCCCAATCTGGTCAATGCGTCGATTTTCGGACCAGGCACGAACACCAACTTTTCGATTCGCGGTGTTGCCCAGAATGATTTCAACGACGGCACTGAGTCGCCCATCGCAACCTATGTCGACGATGTCTACCTGGTGCCAACCGGGGCCGGCTCCTTTCCGCTCTATGATATGCAGCGCGTTGAGGTTCTGCGTGGTCCGCAGGGCACGCTATTCGGTCGTAACAGCACCGGCGGCCTGATTCATTTCATCACCGCGAAGCCCACTAACGAGTTTTTTGCGTCCGCCTCAGCCTCCTACGGCTCGTATAACGAGCGTGTTTTTTCCGGCGTCCTCAATGTGCCGATTAGCGACCAAGTCGATCTGCGCATCAGCAGCCGGTATCAAAACAACGATGGCTATATCAAGCACCTCACCGGCAATCAGCCTAAGGGCGGCCAGTTCGAAACCTTTTCGATTCGCGGCCAGCTTCTGCTGAAGCCAAGCAGCACATTCACATCGCTGTTCAAGGTCTCCTATGAAAAGGCGAATGGGGAGACCAGCAGAGTCTTCCATGAGCCTGTGGGTATTGATGCAGTGACCGGAGGGCAGTTCGTGCTCGCGCCCACCCAGAATTTTTACGGGACCGGCCCCGGTCGGGACAAGTTCGGTCTTCCCACGGTTGGAACGTCCGACACGGCAGACAGCGGATCGCCGCAGGGTCTCAAGAATGGCTCGTCTTTCACCGTCCAGAACACAACGAACTGGGAGGTCAGCAATAAGATCACGCTAACCTCTGTCTCCGCCTACAATCGCTATAAGCGCAACACCCTCGAAGATTGCGACGGCACGCAGGCTGAAGTCTGCATGAGCCACTATAACAATACCGCGAGCCAGTTCACGCAGGAACTGCGCGCTTTTGGCGACATGGGTAAGGTTCGGTGGACGGTTGGTGCCTATTACCTGAATCAGATGTCGAATCAGAACTTGATTGTGCCACTCTTTTTCCGCGCGATTGGGCTTGCTGTTGATGTGCACAACAAAGCGCAAGGCTATGCGGCATTTGCCAATATTGAATATGATGTTTCGCCGCAAGTGACGATCATCGCCGGCATCCGCGGCGCGCGCGATGTCAAATCGATTCAACAGCGCAATGGCATATACGCCCCCCTAAGCAGCACTGCGCCGCTTGCAGGCTATGAAAAAGATGTACCGCCCTATTCGTTGCTAAACACAACCCCGGCTGGGACTATTTTTGAAAACTTGTATAATGACGCAAACTCCAACGGGAAGAATCGCTTCGGGCGCAATGGTTGGTCCGGAAAAATCGAGGTTGATTACAAGCCGTGGGATGATGGCTTGCTCTATGCTTCGGTGTCGCGCGGCCTGAAATCAGCTGGGTTCAACAATGGCGTTCTTGCGGCCGGCCTGCCGATCACCGATCTGCAGTTCAAACCGGAAACGCTGCTTGCCTACGAACTGGGCTTCAAATCCAACTTCCTGGATCGCAAGGCCAGTATCGCAGCTTCGGCCTTTTACTATGATTACAAAAACTTTCAGGTGCTCAACTTTGTCGGACTTGGCAGCTTTATTACCAACCGTAACGCCCGAATTTATGGCGGTGAGATCGAGCTCAACTTCAGGCCGGTCCCTGCGTTGACGCTGCAGCTCAACGGTGGTGCCACCAATACCAAGCTCTTCAGCGTTGCGAATGGGGGCGGCGTCGTCGCGGATCGTCAGATGGCTCTGGCGCCTTCATGGACGCTCAGTGCCAAGGCGCGGTATGAAATCCCCGTTGGCACCCATACGCTTGGCCTCCAGGTGGATGCCAACATGCGGGACAGCTTCTTCAACGTTCCCGGCAACGACCCCGCCTCGCTGATCCCGAAGTACACCAATGTAAATGCGCGGATTGATCTCGTCGATGCGAATGACCGATATAATCTGAGCGTGTCCGTGCGCAATTTGTTCGACAAGCGCTATATCACCGGGGTCTTCCTGCTTCAGGGTCTTGGCGGCTATCGCTATGGCTTCTACAGTCCGCCGCGTCAGGTGGCTGCAGAACTGACCGTCAAATTCCGCTGATTTTAAGCACTATGTACAGAACCCCGTTTGTCTCATTTTGATTGGATTATGCTTTTCCATCAAAATGAGACCGGGTTCTGGGTAGTCAACTGCGAGTCCTGATATTCCCGTGGCGGAAGCGGCCCTGCACGAACTTTCGCTTGGATGACAAATCGCAAATCAGGTTATTGGCCCATCGCGCGCTTGAGCGCCCGGCTCCTGTCCATGACAAATTGTTGTGACAGACGGGCTTCGGGCACGCGATCGAAACCGTGGTAGGCACCGGGATAAAGGTGTAGTTCAACCGCAACATCATCCTGCATAAGCTGCGCGGCAAAGGCCAGGTTTTCCTGTGCGAACAGATCAAGGCTGCCGACGGCGATATATGTATCGGGAAACCCGGCATAGGATTTAGCGCGCGCGGGGGCGGCATAGATTTCTGGCGGTGTCACCCCGCGCGATCCCAACAGCGCGCGCCAGCCATATTGATTGGATACGCGCGACCAGCTTAAATCCTGCGACCGCAAATGGGCTTCGTCACTCGACCCCGTGCGATCGTCGAGCATCGGCGCTACAAGTGACAAATATTTGATCGGGCATTCTTTGCGGTCCCGCACCAGCAAGGCCAGCCCAGCCGCTGTGCCGCCGCCTGCACTTTCGCCGGCAACACCAATAAAGGCAGGATCGATGGCAAGTTGCTCTGCGCTGGCGTGAAGCCAGCGCAGAGCTGCCAGACAGTCGTGCAGGCCTGCCGGATAGGGATGTTCAGGCGCCAACCGATAATCGACCGATACAACGACACAGCCGACGTCATGCGCAAAGCGGCGATTCTGGGCATCGACCATCTCCGGCAGCCCCATGACATGCCCGCCTGCGTGAATGTGCAGCAGGGCCGGGCGACGGGCTCCGCCAGGCGGGTCGTAAATCAGCAGACGGACATCAGGATCGCCGTCACATCCCGGTATGCGTTGTTCATAACATTTGACGTCGGGATAAGCCGGTGAAGTGCGCGCCGCGCCCATTCTTTCCAGCAGACCTGCGCGAATCTGCGGCAACAACGCATCGGTGAGGTCATAGCGAGGATATTGCTCCAGAAAGGGCAAGAGTTCCGGATCTATCAATTGCCTTGCATCGCTCCCGGGGTGTTGATCGTTTCTCATGGCAAAAATTGCTCGGTTTCGGTGAAACGAATATTGCCTTCGCCAAGTCCATCCAGAAGCACCTGCAGACCGCCGCTACGGACCATCCATTCAAGGCGATGATCGCGATAGTGGCGCTTGAACACGCCATCACCCACTGCATCCTGCAGGGCTTCCAGCAACGGCACCACCGCAAGCGATTCTTCTTCAGTTTTGGCAACCGAAGGTCGTTGCCGCGCGCGGGCCATCCACTTAGCCACAGCGCTTTCATCTGCGGGCGGAATGCCGTGCACGATGAACGCTGACACGATTGGTATTGCCGAGAGATCGGCACGGCCGAATGTATCGCCAACCAGCCAGTCCTTGGCGCCCAGCTCGGCGGTGAGCCAGGCGTAAAAGTGTCCGACCTGAATGACCGCCTGCTGGTAGAGCTTGTCATTCAGCCCGCCTTTGCCGCGACCGAAAAAACGCACCTCGTTCAGGCCCCAGGTGATGGCTTCAAAATGTGTATCGCAAACATCCTCGATAGTGCGCGCCTTGGCCCGGTCGGCGGGATTGGCCGGCAGCAGGGACGGCGCTGGATATTTGTCTTCGAGATATTCCAGGATGATCGTTGAATCGAAAATGCACGTGCCATCATCATCCACCAGAGTCGGCACTTCCCGGCGGGGACCAAAAGAGTGGATCAATTTGCTTTCGTTGCCGGAACCAAGATCAGGCGGAGTCACGGCTTCAAAGGGGATTGCTTTCTCCCGAAGTGCAATTTTAATCTTCTGAGCAAAAGGCGAAAAAGGGTGTTCATAGAGTATCAAGATATTTTCTCCCGCTGCGCGTAACAAAGGCACGAAATTTGATTGATTGTTGTCATAGCACATGCCAGTGCGCAAGGCGTTGAAATAGCTTATAATTATACGGATTATTGGAAGGGCACAAGAGGATTTCAGAACAATCATAGGGGTCGGCACGATGATAGTTGAGATACGGGTATCAAAATGAATGAGTTGCACGGATGAGCGATCAAATTCCACCACCTGAATCTGGCGATCAACGGGCGCTGTTTGCCTGGATTGAGAACGTTTGCCGCGGTGAAGTGATCAGCAAGGAACTGGCTTCGGGTGGCAACAGGCGGCAGTCCTGGGCGGTTGATGTGCGGACGGCGGACGGGACCATCCATGAATATTTTCTCCGCCATGATCCTCGCGCTGAAGTGGTGGGCGTTGAACCGCACACAATTGATCGCGAAGCCGATGTGTACCGCGCGATAGCGCCGATCGCTGTTCTGGCTCCGCGCCTGATTGCCCATAGCAAAGCATTGCGAGCCATTCTTACGGAACGCGCGGGCGGCATCGCGGAATTTCGACATTCTACAGATTCTGTGGCGAAACAGGCGGTCACGGCTGCCTTCATGATCAATCTCTCGGCGCTCCACGGGTTCGATGCGCGTGAGATTGATCTGGATGGCGGCGGTCACGGCCGCATCATCGATCATGTCAAACGCGACCTCGCCATTTGGCGGGCCATGTATGATGAAGTGGGCAAGCCTGATCCATTGCTTGATCTGGCCTTTGGCTGGCTGGACGCCCATATGCCAGACCCGGATGGACCGGTGGTTTTGGTGCATGGTGATGCCGGCCCGGGAAATTTTCTGTTCGATGATGACCAATTGACCGCGCTGATCGATTGGGAGTTTGCCCATTTGGGCGATCCACTGGAGGATATTGCCTGGTTTTCCATGCGCTGTGTGATGGAGCCGGTCCCCGATTACTTTGCCGCACTGGAAATCTATGAGCGCGCTGCGGGACAAGTGATTGATCGCGCGCGGTTGCGCTATCACCGCGTGTTGGTGTCCACCCGGGTTGCGGTGATCCGCCATCGCAATTTTGCCGGCGAACCAGCCTATGCCATAGTATCGCGCGGATTGAACCGGCGGCTGCTGGTCGAAGCGCTGGCGGCGGCTAGCGGAATGGACTTGCCACAGCCGCAACCCATCACGGCACCTGCGACCCCGCAATCGGCATACTTCGAGAAAGTGATTGACGATTTGGGGAAGATTGTTCTGCCTCGCAGTTCGGACAAGCGGGTCATAGCGGTTACCAAAAACAGCGCCAAAGTGATCAAATATCTGAAGGCAATCGACCAGCTTGGCCCATCGATTGAGCATGCCAAGCTGCTGGCATTGACTTCTCTGCTTGGCATGTCACCAGCATCGAATACAGCGGGCGAACTGGCCTTGAGCGCAGCCGTACGCGCATCCTCGATAGCATTTGATCAGGCGCTCGACTATTTTCACAAAGAGACTGCCTGGAGCGGACAACTCAGTGCCGAAGCGTCCGGTAGCATAGCGCATAGACATTATCACAAAATTTGAGAGAGGTTCGGCGCAGATGAAACAGATCACGCCGCTGGATGACAGCTTCCATTTTGATCAAATGGGCGACCGTTGGTGGATGACAGAAACCTGCTGGTTTTCATTTTGCGTACCTGAACGCGGTTTGGGCGGATGGTTTTACACCATGGTGCGTCCCAACATCGGCACGGTGGCGGGCGGCGCGTGGGTGTGGGATGATAGTGCCTGTTTGCCTTGGGAAGCGCTGTATTCGCGCAATTTGACCGCGCTGCGTTTGCCGGACAATGCCGATCTCAACGACATCACACTACCAACCGGAGTTTCCCTTCGCACCCTGGAGCCACTCACCAGCTATCAGATCGGCTACCAAGACGAGGATCATCTTCGCGCGTCGCTGCGCTTTGATGCCGTGATGCCGCCGCGCCCCTTGCGTAAACCCGGATCAGCCTTTGGCGATCTCACGCATTTCGATCAGTTTGGCAGAGTGCATGGCGAATTGCTTCTCCACGGCGAAACGATTCTGGTCGATTGCCTGGCCATTCGCGACCGCAGTTGGGGGCCGCGTCCTGAACATCGCCCGCGCAAAAGCGCCTATGTCACTGGCATTGCCAGCGCTGAAGATGCATTTCTCGCCGTCACCAAAAGCAATGAGCTGAGCGAAGAGATCGCCTATGGGTTTTTGATCCGCGATGGTGACATCGGCGATATTGTTTCTGGCCGCCGCCTTGTTGAGCGAGACCAGGCTACGGGATGGGTGAAAAACATCACCATCGAAGCGGTTGATGAACATGGACGCCGACTGCTTGCAACCGGCACCAGGCTAAGCGGGATCGTGCTCAATCGACACAGTTTCATCGACAATAACGGGCTGATTGCCTGGTCGATTGATGGCAAACTCGGGCATGGCGAAGATCAGGACATGTGGCCGGTGCATGAATGGGCCCGCTTTCGCCGCGCGGGAGCATGAAGCACTTGTCCGCTATTGTTGGCATTGATGTGGGCGGCACGTTCACTGATCTCTATTTTTCGCGCGACGGGCTGAATGTTGATCGTGTGCTCAAAGTTCCTTCCACGCCGGATGACCCATCGCGCGGTCTGATCGATGCGCTCGATGCAGCGGAAATAGAATCGTCCGAGCTTGGCCTTATCCTGCACGGCACCACGATCGCCACAAACGCGGTGATCGAACGCAAGGGCGCGCGCTGTGCACTCATCACTACCCGCGGCTTCCGGGATGTTCTCGAGCTGGGACGCCGGGATCGCCAGCGCGTCTATGGTCTCACTGGCGCGCACAATCCGTTGATTGCGAGGTCACAACGGTGGGAAGTTGATGAACGCCTCGATCATGAAGGCAACGTTTTGCAACCGCTCGACATTGGCGAAGTGCGCGCGCTTGCGACGATGCTGGCAGGGCTTGATCTGGAAGCAATCGTTGTTTCATTGCTGCATTCCTATGCCAATCCCGCCCATGAACAACAGGTCGCCGCGATCCTGCGCGAGGTGCAACCGGACTGGGAGATTGTCATTTCCAGCGATGTGGTGCGCGAATATTATGAATTTGAACGGACCAGTACCGCTGTCGTGCAAGGCTATCTGCAACCCCTGATCGCCCGTTATGCCGATAATCTGTCAGCCAAACTTGAACAGCGCGGGTTTGGCGGACAGACTTTGGTGATGCAATCCAATGGCGGGCTGATTCCGCTTAGCCAGCTCCCCCAGCGCGCCGCCAATATCGTCCGGTCAGGGCCTGCCGCAGGGGTCATGGCCGCCGCAACCCTGGCCAAGGAAGCGGGTTTTGATAAAGTCATCACCGGCGATATGGGCGGCACCAGCTTTGATGTTGCCGTGGTTGTCGATGGCCATCCGCGCGTCGCCGAGACCACAGAGCTTGATTTCCGCGTGCCTCTACGGCTGCCGATGATCGATGTGCATACCATCGGTGCAGGCGGCGGATCGATTGCCTGGCTTGATCGGGGCGGCATGTTACAAGTCGGGCCGCGCAGTGCCGGTGCTGCGCCGGGACCGGTGTGCTTTGGCCTCGGGGGCACCGCGCCGACGGTGACCGACGCGAATGCGGTATTGTCGCGGATCAATGCCGAACAGCCCATCGGTTTGCGCAATATCACGCGGCTCGACATTGCCGCCGCACGCACTGCACTAGGCGCACTCGGCGCGCAGATCGGGCTCGGCGTTGAAGAAACAGCCGTGGCGATATTGACCATTGTTAATCAGCACATGGCGGGTCGCACTCGGCTGCTGTCGGTTGAGCAAGGACATGATCCGCGAGAATTTGCGCTGGTGGCATTTGGCGGTGCCGGGCCGTTACACGGTGCCGCCATCATGCGCGAGGTGGGCATCAAAACGATGTTGCTGCCGCCGTATCCTGGCGTGCTGTGTGCGCTTGGTTGCGCCATAGCCGATCTGAAATACGATGTGTCGCGGACCGTTGAACAGCAAGTGACAGATTTGGTACCGGGCCTGGTTGCAGATATTCTGCGGTCCCAGCGTCTGGCAGTTGAGACCAGCCTGACTGAAAGTGCGATTGCTGTAGACCAGACCATCATCAGCCACACCGCTGAAATGTCCTACGCCGACCAAATTCATGCGTTGCGAGTGCCGGTCGAACTTGAATGGCCCCCAAGCCGCATGGCAGAGGCATTTCAGCAAGTCTACTATCAGGAGTATGGCAACACGCTGGGCGACATTCCGGTAACTATAGTCAGTCTGAAAACGTCGCTGCGCGGTCTTCGGCCGCATGGGCAACGACCCGTCGCCCGCGATGTTTCGGCCACACCCGCCATGCCAACCGCCAGCCGTTCGGTCTATTTCGATGGTTGGTGCGATACCCATATTTACAATCGTGCACAGCTGGTGCCGGGCAACACCCTCACCGGTCCTGCGATCATCGAACAAGTCGATACCACCGCCGTCATCGAGCCGGGCATGGCCGCCCGCGTTGATATTTACGGCAATATTCTGATTGAGATGGCAGCATGATGGATCCGGTAACCCTGGCCGTGGTGCGCGGCGCGCTCGAACAGATCACCGATGAAATGGACATGCACCTCATCAAAGCGGCGATTTCACCGATCATCTCGGAAACCAACGATTGCGCGCATGGACTTTATAACGCTGAAAATGGCGAAACGATTGTCCAAGGCCGGATCGGGCTGCCGCTGTTTCTCGCCAGCATGCAATGGACTGTCAAACATGTCATCGCGGCGGCACAGGCAGAGGGTGGATTTCATGACGGCGACCTATGGATTTTGAATGATCCATACCTCAGCGGCACCCATCTGAATGATATTGTATTGGTGCGGCCGATTTTCGTCGATGGAGCGCTGTTCGCGCTGTTTGCCAACACCGGCCACTGGATGGATATGGGGGGCAGTTCGCCTGGGGGCTGGGCACCAGCCGCGACCGAAATTCATCAAGAAGGGATCATCATTCCGCCGCTCAAATTATATGACCGCGGTCGGTATAACCCGTCACTGATCCAGCTGATAACCGCCAATTCACGCCTGCCCAAGCAGATTGAGGGCGATCTTGCCGCCATGGTGAACGTGTTCGCGATTGGGCAGCGCGGGCTTGATGCACTGATCGCAAAGTATGGCTTGGTGACGATGCGCGCCTGCATCAGCGAAATGCTAGATCGCTCAGAAGCCGAAATGCGATCCTATATCAGCGAAATTCCGGATGGTAGTTACCGGATGGAAGACTGGTTCGACAATGACGGTGTCGATGACAGGCCGCTGAAAGTTGCGCTCTCAATTGTTGTAGAAGGCTCGGAACTGCATTTCGATTTTACTGGCACTGCGCCGCCAGCGCGCGGGCCGATGAATATTTCCGATGGCACAACCATATCCATGTGTCTGGTAGCGCTGAAGCACGTATTTCCCGACTTTCCAGTCAATGGCGGCACATTCCGGCCGATACGTTTCACCATACCGGTGCCCAGCCTGCTGGCGGCGGCCTATCCGGTGCCGGTCGGCGGCACCACCGATGTGACCCAGCGCGTTGTCGATGTGGTATTTGGTGCGCTTGCTCAGGCCATTCCCGATCTTGTGCCTGCCGCACCTTTCGGCACGACGGGGGTTGCAACCGTTGCCGGGTATCATCCGAAAACCGGCAACTTTTATGTCGCGGTCTATCCCTACCCTGGCGGCTATGGCGCAAGCTCTGTATCCGATGGGCTGGTCAACGGCACGCCGCCAAGTTCGATGGCGAAGTTCATGTCGGTTGAAATGTCCGAGCATCGTTATCCGCTGCGGTTTGATTATCTCGCCATTCGGGATTTCTCCGGAGGCAATGGCGCGCATCGCGGTGGTTGCGGCACAGCTTACGCGATCACCGCTCTATCGGATTGCGTGGTTTCCATCCTCGGTGATCGTGTCGACTACACCCCATTTGGCGTGCAAGGTGGCGGGGCTGCGGCGGGCAATGAGGTGCGCCTGGTCGTCGATGGTAAAGAGCAAGTGCCGCCCTTTCGCAGCAAGGCAGACCGCATTGCGATGAAGGCTGGCGACAAGATGAAGCTGGCGTCGCCAGGCGGCGGCGGCTTTGGCGCGCCGCAATTGCGAGACTTGGCCGATGTTGAGGACGACTTGAACAATGGCTTGATCAGCGAGGAGACGGCGCGACTGGTTTATCAGGCGGTTGTGATCGAAACCCAGAAACGTGGCGATAGGGTATATTATCGGCTCGATCGCGCGGTGATGCTGCCAGAGCCGCAAATTGCGGTTCCATTTTTAGCGCAGGGCGCGCGTCAAACTTGAATAGGGTGCCGCGTCGTTGGCGAATTCATCGAAAATGCCGATCAACATGTTTGGTGTTCGCGATTGTTTCAACTTGGCCAATCACTGATGGACCCGAGAGTTGCAGAAAGGTGATCTGAAAATGGCAGACGATAGTACCCGGTTTCGCCTGCAACGCTCTGAACTCGCGGTCCCCGCAACCTCGATACCCTTTTTCGAAAAAGCCGCGCGTGGGCCAGCAGACACGCTATTCCTAGATCTGGAGGACGCGGTAGCGCCGCATCGCCGGGTGGAAGCGCGCGACAATGCGGTGCGCGCGCTCGATGAAATCGACTGGGGAACCAAGACGGTTTCGGTGCGGGTCAACGGCCTGACCACACCCTGGTCTATCGCCGATATCCTGGCGGTGGCGCGCTGCCCAAGGCTCGACATGATCCTGCTGCCCAAGGTGGAGACAGCGGGCGATGTGATTTTTCTCGACCGGTTGTTGACCGGCCTCGAATTGGAAGTGCCACGCCAGCGCCCGCTCGGGATCGAAATCCTGATCGAGACGACCAAAGGGCTGGCAAATGTCGAGGCAATTGCCGCTGCTTCACCAAGGCTGGAAGGCATCATCTTCGGTGTGGGCGACTATTCGATCGAGCTGGAAAATTTCGATACGGTGTTTGGCGCACCCAACCCTGAATATGCCGTGGCGGGGCACGCCAATGATCAATGGCATTTCGCGCTCGCCCGGATCGCCAACGCCTGCCGTGCCTATGGCCTGAGACCTATCGACGGACCATTTACCAATTATGGCGATCCCGAAGCCTATCGCGCCAGTGCGATCCGTGCCCGCGCACTTGGCTTCGAGGGGAAATGGGCGATCCATCCCAGCCAGGTGGAAATCGCCAACGAAGTGTTCACGCCGAGTGCTGTGCAGATGAATTGGGCCCGCGATATTGCCGCAAAAATGGAGGCCGCAGCAGCCGAAGGAAAGGGCGCTATCGGGCTTGAAGGCGTGCTGATCGACCGCGCTCATGTCTTGCTCTCTGGCAAGATCCTGCGCCGCGCACGGCTGGCCGGGTTGGAGCCGTAGTGGTGGCGGGACCGCTCGACGGAATTCGCGTGCTCGATATCGCGACGTTTGTCGCCGCGCCGTTTTGCGGCACGATTTTGGCCGAGTTTGGTGCCGAGGTAATCAAGATCGAGCAGCCGGGCGAAGGCGATTCGCTGCGCCGGTTCGGGACCATGACCGAGGCTGGCGACAGCTTGGTCTGGCTTAGCGAGGCGCGGAACAAGAAGTCAGTCACGATCGATCTGCGCACGCCGGAGGGCGCGGATCTGTTCCGGCAACTGGTGGCGAAGTCGGACGTGGTGCTTGAGAATTTCCGCCCCGGCACGATGGAGAAATGGGGGCTGGGCTTTGAGGCACTCAGCGCGATCAACCCCCGGCTGGTGATGCTTCAAGTCAGTGCCTATGGCCAGACCGGGCCGATGAGCGACAAGCCCGGGTTCGCCCGCATCGCCCATGCCTTCAGCGGCCTCGCTTATCTGGCAGGCGAGCCCGGCCGGCCCCCGGTGGTGCCGGGATCGACATCATTGGCCGATTACATGTCGGGCTTGTTTGGCGCGGTCGGGGTGCTGATCGCGCTGCGCCACGCCGAACGCACCGGCGAAGGGCAATCGATCGACATTGCGCTTTACGAATCGATCTTTCGGGTGCTCGACGAACTCGCGCCAGCCTATGACAAATTCGGCTATCAGCGCGAGCGCATGGGCCCCGACACGGTCAATGTCGTCCCGCACAGCCACTATGAGACCCGCGACGGCGCGTGGGTCGCGCTGGCCTGTTCGAACGAGCGGATGTGGGAGCGGCTGTGCAAGGCGATGGGACGCCCCGAGCTGGTGGCGGACCCACGCTATGCCACTATGCGGCAACGCAACGAACACCGCAGTGAGGTCAATGGAATCGTCGCGGATTGGGCGCGCAGCCTTGATGTCGATGCGCTGCTGGCCGCTTGTGACGCGAACGATGCGCCTGCATCCAAACTTTTGAACATCGCTGACATCTTTAACGATCCCCAATATGCCGCGCGCGAAAACCTGCGCACAATCGATGATCCGCGGGTGGGTCGGCTGGTTGTTCCCGCGCCACTGCCGCGGATGTCGCGCACCCCCTCGGAGTTGCGCACAGCGGGGCCGGCATTGGGCAGCTCGAACGGTGATATTCTGGGAGAATTGCTCGGCCTGAACGAAGCTACACTGGCCGACCTGAAACAGCGCCGGATCATTTGACTGCGGCATCACGGAGACTTGATATGACCGATCAACGGCAGATGGCGCTTGTCGCATTCCTGCAAGCGCAGAATTGCTCGAACTTTCCTGCTTCGTGGCGCCACCCGGCAGCAGCGCAAGACTTTTTGTCGCCAGAATATTATCAGCGGATAGGGCGGACGCTGGAGGATGGCGCGTTCCATCTGGCTTTTTTCGATGATCGCCTGGCCATCCCGGATGTCTATGCTGACGATTTCAAGGTGACGATGCGCGAGGGGATCCGCGCGGTAAAGCTCGATCCGATGCTGTGTGCGATGACCCTGGGTAATGCGACGGAGCGTCTCGGGGTCGGCGTCACCTATTCGACGACCTATTATGAGCCGTTTCATGTCGCTCGCACTTTCGCGACACTTGATCAGCTGACCAAAGGCCGTGCGGCGTGGAATGTCGTGACCTCGCTGAACAGCTCGGAAGCCGCCAATATGGGTGCGCGCGAAGTGCTCGAGCACGACCTTCGCTATGATCGCGCCGAAGAGTTTCTCGAGGTTGTGCGCGGCCATTGGCGCGGCTGGGACGATGATGCGCTGATCCTCGACAAGGATGGGCTATTCGCCGATCCAGAACGCGTGCGCCGGCTTGAGCACAAGGGAAAATGGTTCAATTCGCGGGGGCCGTTTACCGTGCCGCGCTCACCGCAAGGTGAGCCGATCCTGATCCAGGCAGGACAAAGCGGGCGCGGGCGGCAGTTCGCGGCGAAATGGGGCGATCTTGTCTTCGTTATCTACCCCAATCTGAAGGTCGGCCAGAAATCCTACGGCGAGTTCAAGGACGAGCTGGAAAAGCAGGGACGGCCGCGCGATTCAGTGCGCGTCGCGCCCGCCGTCTACACCGTCGTTGGCGAGACGCAGGCGCAGGCTGAGGATCGCCGCGCGGTGATCGACAATCTGGTCAAGCCGATCGACGGCCTGGTCCTGCTGTCCGAAGTGCTCAATTTCGACTTCGCGGCAAAGGGTTTTGACGAACCATTCACCACTGAAGAAATGGACGGAATCTCGGGCATTCAGGCATTTCGCGACCGCGTCGTTACGCTGAGCGGCCGCGCCAACCCTTCGCCGCGTGATTTTGTCGAATTTACCCGGCGCGGGACGCTGGACGAATTTCCCGTCTTCATGGGCGCGCCCAAACAGGTCGCTGATCAGATGGAGGAATGGTTCGGCACAGCCTGCGATGGGTTCGTTATCGCCGCGAGTCACGCGCCGGGTGCCTACGACGATTTTGTCCGGCTGGTGGTTCCCGAACTGCGCCGCCGCGGGTTGTTCCGCGAGGGCTATGAAGGCGCGACGCTGCGGGAAAATCTGGGTATCCCAAGGCCGGTTGTCTAGCGCGGCGGCAATATCCGCGTCATTTTCCCCTCACCGGAGACCAGCAATGACTGCACGGCCGCGCCGCAGCGCGCTTTACCTGCCCGCCTCCAACGCCAAGGCGATTGCCAAGGCACGCACGCTGGCGTGCGATGTGGTGATCCTCGATCTTGAGGATGCCGTCGCACCCGATGCCAAAGACATCGCGCGTGCGCAGGCCGTCGCGGCGGTGCAGGAGGGCGGTTTCGGCGCGCACGAACTGGTAGTCCGGGTGAATGGGCTGGATACGGAATGGGGGGCCGCTGATCTTGAGTCGATGGACGCGTGCGCACCCGACGCGATCCTGGTGCCCAAGATCATGGCGCGCGCCGATGTCGATCACTATGCCGCGCGGGTTGCCGGCGAAACGCCGCTGTGGGCGATGATCGAAACCGCCGGAGCGCTGTTCCGGCTCGACGAGATTGCGGGCGCTGACCGGCTCGCGGCGCTGGTCATGGGCACCAACGACCTTGCCAAGGAAACAGGTGCGCGGCTTGGGCCTGACCGGCTGCCGTTTGTCGGCGCGCTGGGTCTGGCCGTGGCGGCGGCGCGGGCCCACGGCATCGCTATCCTTGACGGCGTGTATAACGCGATTGACGACGATAAAGGTTTCTGTGCGGAGGCGAGGCAGGGGGTTGAGTTTGGGTTCGACGGCAAGACGCTGATCCATCCCAGACAGATCGATCTGTGCAATGCGGCCTTTCAGCCGACTGCGAGCGAGGTGGCGTGGGCACGGCAGATCATCGTGGCGTTCGATCAACCTGAAAACGCCGCCAAGGGCGCGATCAGGGTTGAGGGCAGGATGGTCGAACGATTGCACTTGCATCAGGCGCACCGGGTGCTCGCGGCATCTTCGCAAGCCGATTGAACTGCGGCGCGGCCGGGCGGCCGGGCAAATCGTTCGAACTATGCTGTTTATCCGATCAAACAATCCGATAAATCTGCTTGTTCGCAAAGCGCATGGTTCGTAGCCAAAGTCTGGCCGCTCACCGCTCGTAATTTTCGCGCTCGTGATTTTGGCGATGTCATGCCTGGCAGAATAATACCCGGGATCTTACGATGCATCGGTACTTTAATTACATCGACGGAGAATGGGTTCCGCCGTCTGGCGGCCAGGAAATCGAGACCGAAAACCCCTATTCGCGCCGTGCTTGGGCGACGATTGCGCGCAGTAGCCCTGAGGATGTCGATCGCGCGGTCGAGGCGGCGTCCGCAGCGTTCCACGAGGGACCATGGAGCAAGCTGAGCGCGTCTGCGCGCGGCAAGTTACTGTGGCGGATGGGCGATCTGCTGGAAGCGAATGTCGAACGCCTCGCGTTGATGGAAACGAACGACAATGGCCGCACCCTCTCGGACATGCGCGGCATTGTTGCCTACCTGGCCGATTATTTCCGCTATTTCGCCGGCTTGGCCGATAAAGTGGAAGGTGCCGTTCCGCCGCTCGAAAAACCCGACTATTTCAATTATACGCGGCACGAGCCCTATGGGGTGGTCGCCGCAATCACCCCGTGGAACAGCCCGCTACTGCTGGTCGTCTGGAAGCTCGCACCGGGCCTGGCGGCGGGCAACACCTTTGTTTTGAAGCCGCATGAGGTGGCCTCGGTCGGGACGCTCGAACTTGCCGCGCTGTTTACCGAAGCGGGGTTTCCGGCTGGCGTCGTCAATGTCGTTACTGGCACCGGTGCCGAAGTTGGCGAAGCACTCGTTTCCCATCCCAAGGTCAAGAAGATCGCCTTTACCGGCGGTGACCTGGCTGGCCGCGCGATCTACCAGACGGCGGCACGCGACTTCAAACCGGTGACGCTCGAACTCGGCGGAAAATCGCCCAATATCGTGTTCGACGACGCCAATCTGGAAAATGCCGCCAAGGGCAGCGTGCTGGGCATGTTCAACACCTCTGGTCAGGCTTGCATCGCCTGCTCGCGCGTGCTCGTGCAGGACAGCATTTACGACGCCTTCGTCGAAAAGCTGATCGCGCACACTTCGCTGGCACGGCTTGGTGATCCGACCGATCCTGCGACAGAAATGGGGCCGATGGGCTGCCGTCAGCATTTTGACAAAGTGATGAGCTATCTGGATATCGCGCGCGCCGAAGGAACCCGCGTTCTACTTGGCGGTGAGGCGGCGCGGGGGCCTGGCCTTGAAGGCGGCTATTTCATCGAGCCGACCATTCTCGGCGATGTCGACAATGCCATGCGCGTGGCGCGCGAAGAGATTTTCGGACCCGTCATGTGCGTCATCCGCTTCAAGGACGAAGAAGATGCGATCCGCATCGCCAATGACAGTGCTTACGGGCTGGGGGCAGGCGTCTGGACAGAAAACATGCGCCGCGCGATCCGGGTGGCGCATCGGCTTGAGGCCGGATCGGTCTATGTCAATTCGTACCGCGTGGTCAGCTATATGTCGCCGTTTGGCGGCTATAAGAATAGCGGGCTCGGCCGCGAGAACGGGGTCGATGCGATCCGCGAATATCTTCAGACCAAGAGCGTGTGGTTCTCGCTGAACGAAACCGCACCGCCGCCCTTTGGCAAACCCTATGGCTGACCAGTCGTTTTTGGTGGCCAATCCGGGACAGGAGCTTAAAGTATGACAGCAGCACCCAAAGCAAGCGCGCAGCCTCGCCCGCGGATCCGGTTCGGCGTGTTCATGCCGCCAATGCATCCGACGAACGAGGATCCCACACTGGCGATCCACCGCGATCTCGATCTGATGGCCTATCTCGACGAGCTTGGTTACGATGAAGCCTGGATCGGTGAGCATCATTCGGGTGGTTGGGAAATCCACGGCAGCCCGGAACTGCTTATCGCCGCAGCCGCGCAGCACACCAAATTCATCAAATTCGGCACCGGCGTCGTCTCCACGCCTTATCATCACCCTTATATGGTGGCCGAGCGTATCCGCAATCTCGAACATATCACGCGCGGGCGGCTGATGTTCGGGATGGGGCCAGGATCACTGCCTTCGGACGCGCATATGATGGGGATCGAAACGTCGCGGGTGCGGGACTTGCTGGAAGAATCAATCGGCCCGATTGTCCGGCTGCTGAACGGCGAAACGGTGACTCACAAGACCGACTGGTTCACCTTGCAAGACGCACGGCTGCATTTCCTCCCCTACAAGGAAGAAGGCATTGAGATGGCGGTCGCGAGCCAGGTTTCGCCGACGGGGTCGCAGCTGGCAGGCAAATTTGGCATGGGCTTGTTGTCGCTGGGCGCAACCTCGATCGCGGGGTTCAACGCGCTCGCGTCCAACTGGAAAATCGCGGAGGAAAGCGCGGCTGAACACGGACAGGTCGTCAACCGCAAGGGCTGGCGACTGGTCGGCCCGATGCACATCGCCGAAACGCGCGAACAGGCGCGCAAGGACGTCCAGTGGGGCTTTCATCGCTGGGTCGATTATTACCGTCACGTCGCAACTCTCCCCCTGGCGCCCGACGGCGTCGATCCAATCGACGCAATGATCGAATCCGGATTTGCTATCATCGGAACGCCTGACGACGCGGTGGAACAGCTCGAGCGAATGATCGAGAAGTCGGGTGGCTTCGGCGCCTTCCTTCACTTGTCGGGGAACTGGGCGGATACGGCGGCGACGAATAGGTCGTATGAGCTGTTCGCGCGC
>JANLOZ010000245.1:0-2572 GCA_031366845.1 Novosphingobium sp.
TCTCCCGAATTGCCAGGGAAGCCCCGGAACAGCGCCTCAGCCATCTTGGGCGCGGCGAGCGCGGTATCAGCCAGCGGCGACTTGGCGCTGACGGTGAACATGGCGCGGCCTTCCCACAGCACCCTGCCGCCCGCGCGTTGCAGATCGATACCGACAGCTGGGTGGTAACCATGGCCGGCGGCGGGCCGGAAAGATTGAGGCCAATACCCAAGCCGACGCCCGATCCGTAGGAACCCGTTGAACCGCCGAGGCCCACCGATACCGGACTTCTGCTGCGTTCCGGCTGCATGCGGGTGCGGGTGAATTTGACTTGCGCAACCTGATCGCCGGCGCCGGCGCTGGCTTCGGCATAGCCCATGCGCTGCAACTGCTGCGCCACCGCCGATTGATAGCTCTTCAGTTCGAGCGAATCGGCATCTGCTCCGGGCGCGGCTTCAATCGTGATTGTCCCGCGCGCGAGTGCTGCGGTGTCTGGCGCATGAAAGCGGGTGACCTCGATGGGGCCAACCGGGACAACGCAGCCCGAAAGCAGCGCCGCCGTCAAAATCGGAACAAAACGCTTGAACGGCATGGCAGCGGCTCTTTCTGCAGGTCTGTTGCCCGCAAGGTGGGCCGGAGGCGCGGAACGTGCAAGCATTTCAGCGCGCAGCCGTGCGCGTTTCGCCCGATCTGCCGGGGAAGCCGTCAAACAGCGCTTTGGCCAGCCGCGCGGCGACAGCATTGTCATTCCACTTGGCGCTGCCCTCACGGGTGATGATATCGGCGCGGCCTTCCCACAGCACCCTGCCGCTCGCCTTGTCACGGATGCGCGCTTCAAGCCGGGTGGATACCAGCGCCTTCAAGGGCCTGGTCAAGTCGATGTTGATCGCCATTCCCACGCCCGATCCGCGGTTCGATACGCCAACCTCCATCTCGCCCGACACTGCCTCGTGCGGGGCTTCTTCGGGCACGACTGTGGCGTGGGTGACGCGCACTTCGGCGAGGTGCGTCGCGGCATCGACTGTGGTTGCGGTCTGATAACCAACTTGCGCGAGGCGGTCGGTCACGGCGGATTCGTATGTGCTCAGCTCGCGCTCTTCGGCATTTTCGCCCAGCGGGGCCGCGGCGACGGTTATTGTTCCTTTGCCCAGCAGTGCAAGGTCAATGTTTTCGGCAACGAAGCGGCTGATCTCGACCTTGCCTTCGGCAGGACCCGAAGCGCGGCTTCGCTCGAGGGCCGATGACGTAGGCCAATGCCGGCCATAGGGATCACCGCCCCATCCGCCACCACCCCAGCCGCCGGGCCGGGCGAGCGCGGGGGCGGCTAGAAAACTCAATGAAAGCGATAGAACCGAGAGCGTAAGCGAAAGGGAATGAGGACGGCGCATGGGGTGTTCCAGGCAAGCGAGAGGCAGCGCCAATGGCGCTATGCGGTTAATGCTTTCGCCCTGCTGAATAGGCCCTTGCCGGGCGATTGTAACAGGCGGGCCGAGATGATATTTGATACATGGGAACCTATGGCGCGCGTGCGCGGTGTTAACCACATGATAGACGGCAGGGCCTAGGTGCAAAGCGTGAATTTCAAGCCTAAAGGCCCTGCATGACCAAAGTTCCCGTTCTCGTTACAGGTGGTGCCGGATATATCGGCAGCCACGCCGTTCTGGCGCTCAAGGATGCGGGCTGGCCGGTTGCGGTGATTGACAACCTGACCACCGGCTTCCGCTGGGCGGTGCCCGATGATGTCCCGTTCTATGCGGGCGATATCGAGGATGCAGCGCTGCTCTCGCGCATATTCGCCGAACAGGGAACCCGCGCCGTGATGCATTTCGCCGGGTCAATCATCGTGCCCGAATCGGTCGAGAATCCGATGAAGTACTATCACAACAACACCGCCAAGAGCCGCAGCCTGATCGAAGCCGCGGTCGCCGCCGGCGTGCCGCACATGATTTTCAGCTCAACCGCGGCAACCTATGGTGCGCCTGAAGTTTCGCCGGTTACCGAAGACAGCCCCCAACTGCCGATCAATCCCTATGGCCGCTCAAAGCTGATGACCGAGCATATGCTCGCCGATACCGCGGCGGCGCATCCGCTGAATTACTGCGCGCTGCGTTACTTCAATGTCGCCGGGGCTGATCCTCTGGCGCGGTCGGGGCAATCAACCGCCGGGGCGACGCATCTGATCAAGGTCGCGGTGGAGGCGGCGCTGGGCAAGCGGGGCCATGTCGGCGTGTTTGGCGCTGATTTCGATACGCCTGATGGCACCGGCGTGCGCGATTACATCCACGTCGCCGATCTTGCCGCCGCGCATGTGCTGGCGCTTGAGGCTCTGATCGCTGATCCAGATCGTTCACTGACGATGAACTGCGGCTATGGCCGGGGCTTCTCGGTGCTCGAAGTGCTCGATGCGGTGGACCGGGTGACCGGCTCCACGATCGAGCGCCAGATGCAACCACGCCGCGCGGGCGATCCTGCCGCGCTGGTATCGGACAACCGCCGGATCAAGGCAACCCTGCCGTGGGTTCCCAAACACGCCGAGCTTGATGTCATCGTTGCCCATGCGCTGGCATGGGAAAAGCGTCTGAGCCAAATCCGC
>JANLOZ010000246.1:0-16682 GCA_031366845.1 Novosphingobium sp.
CAAGCAGACAGAGACCGGCTCACTTCATATGAGAAGTCAACGTGACCGGGCGTATCGATCAGATTGAGGTTGTAAATCTGTCCATCCAGTGCTTTGTATTTAAGCGCGGCAGTCTGCGCCTTGATGGTTATCCCACGCTCTTTCTCGATGTCCATCGAGTCGAGAACCTGTGCACTCATCTCGCGGTCTTGAAGGCCGCCACAACGCTGAATGAGGCGGTCCGCAAGCGTGGACTTGCCGTGGTCAATGTGAGCGATAATGGAAAAATTGCGGATCTTGGCCAGGTCAGTCATGGGTAACTTTGCTAAGTTTGCAGTGCAAAGTGCGCTGCGGGGCTAAGTTTGCAGTGCAGAGGCACTGCGGGGCCGTTAGCAGCGGCACGTCTTGCTGTCACCTTGGCACTATGAGCGCCCTTATCAGGCAGCGCGGCCGGTCTTGATCTGGCTGTCGACCATGGCGAATTTGGGCAGGTTGAGCCCGCCAGTGGTGTTGAGCGCAATCACGCCTGCCGCTTCGCCACCCTTGGGCATTCCCATCGCCTCGAGCAGATGGCGCGGCACGCGGTGGCGGGTGACGAGCCCGCCGGCGCCATCATCGACCAGCGACATCTCGAACTCGAGCCCCTGCAACGCGCCTTCGGTGCGGCGCACGGTTGAAACGATCAGCTGGCCCTCGCCCAGATCGAGCACGAACTGCGTTTCGAGCGGCACATCGAACAGCCCCTCGACCGCCGCCCCGCCGCGCGACAGGTTGCGCATGATCACATCGTAGCGGAAGTCCTCATGGATCACGCCGACGCGGCGATAGACCGATCGCCGGTCTGGCCGGTTGTGCATCGGGCCATCGGGCTGGATAATCCACTGGCCGCTGCCGAGCGCCTCAAGCACCTCCTCGCGGCTGCATGCGGGGGCATAGATGAAGCCCTGAATCTGGTCGATTCCCAGATCGGCCATCGCTTTCAGTTCTTCGTTGGTTTCGATTCCTTGCGCCACGGTGACCATCCCGAGCCGCTTGGCCAGCGTCGCAATCGATGCCGCAATCGCGATGCTGCGATTTCCCGGCTGGGTGACTTCCTGTGTGATCGACCGGTCAATCTTGATCTTGTCAAAATAGGTATCGCGCAGACAGGCGATTGGCGAACTGCCGCAGCCGAAATTATCGAGCGAAACGCGCACCCCGATATGGCGCAACTCGGCAAAGGTTTCGCGCGCCAGAGCCTCGTTGGCAGAAAAAATGCTCTCGGTGAATTCAAGCTCGAGCCGCGCCGGCACAAGCTCGGATTCTGCCAGCGCCTGCATGACCGAGGTTACAAACCCGGCATGGACGAACTGGCCAGGCGAGATGTTGACCGACACGCTGACATTCCCCGGCCAAAGCGCAGCGTCGCCGCAGGCCTGGCGGATCGCCCATTCGCCGAGCGGAATGATCAGGCTCGATTCTTCGGCGATGGGGATGAACAGCGATGGCGGCAATTCACCAAAATCGGGATGCTCCCAGCGCATCAGCGCTTCGAGCGAGGCGACGGTGTGGGTGTCGGTGTTGACCAGTGGTTGATAGGCCAGTCTGATCTGGCCATCGGCGAGCGCCGAACGCAGATCCTGTTCGAGCACCCGCCGCTTTTCCGCTGCGTTCTGCAGTTCGATCGAAAAAAACCGGAAGGTGCCGCGTCCGCCATCCTTCGCGGCATAAAGCGCAAGGTCGGCATTTCGCACCAGATCTTCACGCGTCGCGCCATCAAACGGGGCCACTGCGATCCCCACCGAAGCGCCGATCACGCAGCGGGCATCGTCGATTGCATAGGGCTGTGAGATCAGCCCGATCACACGTTTGGTAATGTCGCCCAGTTTTCCGCGATCATCGCAATCGGGCAGGATAATCTGGAACTCGTCGCCGCCCAGCCGTCCGATTTCGCCCTCGTTGCCGACCACGCCGCGCAGCCGCTCGGCCACCTGCTTGAGCAACTGGTCTCCCACCGGATGCCCCAGCGTATCGTTGACGTGCTTGAACCGGTCGAGATCGATCATCAGCAGTGCGCAACTGCGCTGGCTGGCCTTGTAGGCGCTGATGATCGAGTCGAGCTTATATTCCATGGTGTGGCGGTTAGACAGCCCGGTGAGCGAATCGAAGCGCGCCAGCCGCGAGGTATCGCGTCGCTCGCGCAGCGATTCGGTAACGTCGATGCCATTGCCGCGAAAGCCGATGAATTCGCCCTTGGCATCGAATTGCGGGCGCCCTGAAATCGCCCACCAAATGTCATCGTGTTCGGTCTTTGCGCGCAGGTTGAAGTTCTCAAACTTTTTGCGTGAGGCCAGCATCAACGGCAATGTTCGGTTGGTCTCGCCTTGCGCTTCCTGCCTTGCATGAAACAGCGCCAACATGGGCTGTCCGGCAAGGCTGGCTGCTTCAGAGCCCAGTACTTTGGCCACGCAATCCGAAACGTAGGTCAGATTGCCGCCACTGTCGCTGGCCCAGAACCAGCCGAGTCCCGATGCTTCGTAATCACGCAGCAGGGCCAGCGCCTCGCGCTCCTCGCCGGCATCGACCACACGCGGCGCTTCGGTCACCGCTGGTGCGCGCCGAATTCCGGTGAGTCGCTTGAACATCGCATCCCCAACACGTGCCGCAGCCAACCTGCAACGCAAAATAGTGTAACGGGAAATGGTGAACCAACCGCTAAGCAGTTCGTCGAATTTTGCCTCCTGTCCTGCGGTATCAGCCGGCCTTGCGCAGGCGCAGCGGATCGGCGACCGGTCGCTGCTCTTCGGGCATAAGGATCAGCCGCCCGTTATTTTCAATATCCAGCTGCTGCGCGAACTCGATGCCGGTGCGATCACCGGTTGACCAGCGCGCGGTGACCGCCAGGATCTGGTCGACGCCCAGTTCAAGGTTGAATATCGTTCCGGCGGGGACATTCCACAGCCCATGCACCATTGCACCGGTGCGCGAGATGTTGCGGATCGTTGCATCGTATTTCTCACCGCCATACTCAAGCGTAACCCGGCGCAGCATCGTCTGCCGGTGTGGCCGGGCGGACCGCGGCCCCTCTGCGGTTACGGACAGCCCACGCGCCATCAAGGCCTGCGCGTCCTCGCGCGTCAACGGCTTGGAATAGATGAAACCCTGGACATGGCTGCACCCGAGCGAACGGATGAGGTCCAGCTCGTCAAGCGTCTCGACCCCCTCGGCGGTGGTTTCCATATCCAGTGCCTCGGCCAGATTGACGATCGACGAGATAATCGCACCGTTTCGGCTACCCTGAATGGTCGCGCCGCGCACGAAGCTCTGGTCAATCTTGATCTTGTCGAACGGGGCCTTTTTCAAATAGCCGAGCGACGAATAACCGGTGCCGAAATCGTCCAGCGCCAGCCGCACGCCCAGCCGGTCAAGCGCACTGAACATCGCATCTGTGCTTTCGCTATCATTGAGGAACACGCTCTCGGTAATCTCAAGTTCCAGCCGATGCGGCGCAACCTGCGCAGCAGCAAGCGCGCTGGTGACAATGGCCGGCAAAGCGGGGTTGGCAAACTGCAAGGGCGAAACGTTTACTGCAACGCGAACGTTTTCGGGCCACTGCGCCATATCCATGCAGGCGGTGCGCAGCGCCCATTCGCCGATCTGCGCAATCAGCCCGGCTTCCTCGGCAATCGGAATGAACTTCGCCGGGCTGAGCGGCCCACGCACCGGGTGCGTCCAGCGGAGCAAGGCTTCAAAGCCGGTGACCTTTTCGGTCGTGGTTGAAACCACCGGCTGATAGTAAAGTTCAAGACTGCCCGTGGCGATGGCGTTGCGAAGATCCTCCTCCATCTGGCGGCGCTCTTCGGCATCCGAATGGAGATCGGCGGCATAGAAGTGGTGGCGTCCCCGCCCGCCATCCTTTGCGGCATAAAGCGCAAGGTCGGCATTACGGATCAGCGCTTCTGATGTAACGCCGTGTTCGGGTGCCTTGGCGATCCCCAGCGAAGCCCCGATCACCACGCTCGAACCTTCAATCGAATAGGGCTGCGAGAGTGCCTCGATGATCTGCCGGGCGATGTGCGCCAGCGAGACATCACTGTGATGGCCGTGAATGACCACCTGAAATTCATCGCCGCCCAACCGCCCCACGCGCCCGGCCTTGTCAACCACGCGTTCGAGACGCTGTGAAACCTGGGTCAGCAAGGCGTCGCCCACCGGATGGCCGAGCGTATCGTTGACTTGCTTGAACCGATCAAGATCAATCAGAAACACCGCACAGACGCGCTGATCGATGGCACGCGCGGTAAGGATCTTTTCGAGCAACTGGGAAATCTGCAGCCGGTTGGCGAGGCCGGTGAGCGAATCGTAGTGTGCGAGCCGCGAAACTTTTTCTTCCGAACGCCGCCGTTCGGTCAGATCGCTGCCCGACCCGCGGAAGCCCTGAAAATTATCGTAGTCATCATAGACCGGCAGGCCATTGATCGACCACCAGCGCTCGTCTTCATACTTCGTTGCTGCCCGCACCGCCAATTCGTTGAAGCTCGAACGGGTGGACATGTGGAAGGCCAGCGTGCGTTCGCCTTCACCGGTTTGATCGTCGAGCGTGAAAAGCTCGCTGAACGGCTTGCCGATCATTTCCTTGTAGCTGCGCCCCAGCACATCAGCGATCGTGCTCGAGACATATCTGATCGCGCCGCGGCGGTCGGTTTCCCAGAACCAGCCCTGCCGGGTCTGTTCAAAGTCGGACAGGATCAATTCGGCGCGCTGCTGCTTGCGTTCAACCAGTTCCTGCTGGCGCTGGGCAAGGCTGTTGGCTGCTGACTGTTTCAGGCTTGATCTAATTCCCACCACCCCGCTGAGTGTGACAACCGCCAAAGCAACCGGATCAAGGGTTACAGCCGCCAAGCCCAGCCACAAACCGAGATTGGCGGCGATCATGGCAAACAGCCTGCCGTTGCAGATAATCGCCGAGACCATCGAGACACCGACCATTTCGACCAGCACGACGTGGGCATCTTTGGTCTGGCCCGGCATCCACAAGGCCATGCCCATGCCAAATGCCAGCATCGGGAAGCATACGGAAAGTGCGACAAGACCATACCGATCCCGGTCGCTGCGCTCGAGCCTTCTTTCAATGCCCGAAGTCCAGCGCGACGCGAAGCAGCCACCGGCGCCAAGCAGGATCAAAATAGACGCGAAGATGCCCGGAAAGGTCCAGCTGTGCAGGCTATTTGCCACTGCCGCGAGCAGCATGGCAGGGCCAATTTGCCACCAGTCAGGGGGAATTGCGAAGTGTTCGACAAAGCGCTTGCCGCGCACTTTTGCCGTGGTTGCCGACTTGCGCGAGGCGGAGACGGGCACAGCACTTTCGGCACGCGAAATCGCCTGCGCCGGAAGCTGGCCTTTTCCCCTTTCGTCACTCATCTTGCCTGTTTGGCAAATTGCGCTTGAAAAACAGTTAACCGCCGGTTTGCCAAAGCGCATTTCCTGTCAGGGTTTTTGTCGATGCCGAGCGAATCGCCATGGCGGCGCGCTCGACGCAAATTTAGCTTGCGCCGAATCGCAATTCCGCCTGCAAATGCATAAAGAAAAAAGCGTGGGGTGCGGCGTGAAGCATATTGCAATTATCGGTTCGGGTCCGGCCGGTTACTATACCGCAGAAGCAGCACTGAAACAGTGGGGTGCCGATCCCGCTGAAGGCGGCGTGATGGTTGATGTGTTTGACCGGCTGCCTGTCCCCTTCGGCCTGATCCGCACCGGGGTCGCCCCCGATCACCAGTCGATCAAGGCGGTTTCCAAACGCTATGAAGGTGTGGCCCAGTCTGACAACGTGCGCTTCATTGGCAATATCACGATTGGCGAGGACATTTCGATTGCCGAGCTGGAAGAACTCTACGATGCGGTGATCCTCGCCACCGGCGCGCCGCATGACAAGGCGATGGGGCTTGAGGGCGAAGACCTCGGCAATGTGTTTGGCAGCGCGGCTTTCGTCGGCTGGTATAATGGCCACCCGCAATTTTCCGCGCTTGACCCTGACCTTTCGGGGCGCAGCGCGGTGGTGATCGGCAATGGCAACGTCGCGCTCGATGTCGCGCGCATCCTTGCCAAGACCCGCGCCGAATTTGCCGGCAGCGATATTGTCGCCCATGCGCTGGACCGGCTTGAGACGTCGCGGATCGAACAGATCACGCTGCTCGGTCGGCGCGGGCCGCATCAGATCGCCATGACGACCAAGGAACTCGGTGAACTTGGACATCTTGAGCGCGCCTGCCCCCGGGTTAGTCTCGCTGACCTGCCCGATCTGGGCGAAGATGCGCTGCTCGAACCCGGCCAGCGCAAGTCAGTCACCCACCTGCGCGGGTTTGCCGCAATCCCTGAAAGCCACCGCGCAGACAAAAGCGTCGAGATCGACTTCGATTTCTTCGCCGCCCCGCGCCGCATTCTGGGCGAGAATGGCAAGGTCACCGGGGTCGAAGTCGAGCGCACAAGGCTCGAAGGCGGCCGCGCGGTGGGCACCGGCGAGACCTATATCGTGCCCGCGAGCCTCGTCGTCGCCTGCATCGGTTACCAGACCTCGCCGATCCCCGGCGTGCCATTTGAGGAAAGCGCGGGACGCTTCGCCAATGTCGATGGCCGCATCCTGCCGGGGCTCTATTGCGTAGGCTGGGCCCGGCGCGGGCCATCGGGGACCATCGGCACCAACAAGCCCGACGGCTTCTCGATCATCGAACGCGTGGTTGAAGACATCGCCACAGGCGCGATCAGCGGCAGCCACAGCGGCGGCGAAGGGTTCGATGCATTGGCGGCGGCGCGCGGTCTCGATGTGGTGCGCTTCCGTGACTGGAAAAAGATCGAGGCGGCCGAGGTCGAGCAGGCGCGGCCCGATGCGCCGCGCGAGAAGGTCGTTGATGTGGGGCGGATGATCGAGGTGGCGAAGGGGTGAAGAAATTCCACCCCTGTCCCCCATACCCGTCTACCCTGAGCTTGTCGAAGGGCTGCCCTTTACTTCGTGCCGAGGAGCGCAGCCTCAAGAAGAAGAACAGTGCTTCGACAAGCTCAGCATGGACGGGTTTGCGGTGAGCTGATTCACATTTCCCAATCGCCGCTCTAGCCGGAGTTGTTGTGGGGGTTCCGCCCTCGATAGCACGGAACCCCCACACCCAGCTACGCTAAGCTCCTGGCGGAGCAAGCTGCGCTACCTCTCCCCTTCGGGGAGAGGGGAAGGATGTTCAACCAATTCATTGAAGGCGTCGAAATTGGCGTCAAAGTAATCATGACCCGGCTTGCTCATCAAACCCGCATCGGCATCAGCACATACAACGCCGGGCTCTTCTCATCCTTGCGGATCAGCGTCGGAGCCCCCGCATCAGCCAGGTGCAGTTCGACATTGTCGCCATCGATCTGGCTCAGGATGTCCTTCAGATAATTGGCGTTGAAGCCGATCTCGAAGCCCTGCGCCTTGAAATCGGCGGGCAGTTCTTCCGCCGCCGTGCCGTTATCGGGCGAGGTGACGGACAGCGTTACCTTGTCGGTTTCCAGCGAGATCTTCACCGCGCGGGTTTTTTCGGTGGCGATGGTGGCGACGCGGTCCACGCCTTCGTAGAAGGAGCGCGGATCGAGGCGGAGCAGCTTGTCGTTGCCCGTGGGGATCACCCGGCTGTAATCGGGAAAAGTGCCGTCGATCAGTTTGGATGTCAGGACAACACCGTTCTCCCCGCCGAGCGTGAAGCGCACCTTGCTCGCCGAAAGATCGATCAATACATTGGTATCAAGCGATTCTTCGAGCAGCTTGCGCAGTTCGGCAACGCATTTGCGCGGCACGATCACATCGGGCATGCCCTCGGCGCCATCGGGCTTTTTGAGCGTAAAGCGTGCGAGGCGGTGGCCATCGGTGGCGGCAGCGCGCAATTCATCATCGGTGACGTGGAAGAAAATGCCGTTGAGGTAATACCGCGTTTCCTCGGTGCTGATGGCAAACCGCGTGGCGTCAATCATCTCGGCCAGCGTGGCTGCGGGAAGTTCAAAGCTGGTCGGCAGATCGCCTTCGACGATCACCGGAAAATCATCGCGCGGCAGCGTCGGCAGGCTGAAACGGCTGCGCCCGGCCTTCACCGCCATGCGGCTTTCCGAAACCTCAAGGCTGACCTGGCTGCCTTCCTGCAACTTGCGGGCAATATCGAACAGCAGATGCGCGGAAACCGTAATCGCGCCGGGCACATCGACCGAAACCGCGTTCATCGTTTCGATCACCTGAATATCAAGGTCGGTCGCCATGACTTTCACCGCGCCCGCGCCCGATGCTTCAATCAGCACGTTCGACAGGATCGGAATGGTGTTGCGCCGTTCAACAACGGACTGGACGTGCGACAAGCACTTCAGGAGTGTCGCGCGTTCGATAGTGGCCTTCATGATCGTCCGCTTCCCCCCTCAGGACGCGCACGAAAGGAATCGCCTGCGCGCCGGAATTTTCGGACTTTCTTCTCTAACGCGGGGGGCGCATCGGGCAAGCGGGAACTGAGGATGTGGCGGCGAAGCTGGGGATAAAAGGCTGATCTTGCCGGGTCCCTAAGGGCTGTCGCCAGAATTGGTTCGCGCGGAGGCGCGAAGGCGCGGAGAAGATAGAGCAGCATCGCACAAAGCCACAAAGCTGCGAAACTGCCAAACTGAGCCGCAGGCTCCCTTCAATTTCACGTCATCGCAGCGGTTCCGAAACCTAAGTAGACAAGAGCGGCTGTGCCGCAAAGAAGACACCTCCGCGTCTCCGCGCCTCCGCGTGAACCCATCTTACACCATCGCCATCCCGCCGTTCACGTGCAGCGTCTGCCCGGTGATATAGCCCGCCTCGCGGCTCGCCAGATAGGCCACCGCCGCGCCAATGTCCTCGCCCTCACCCATGCGGCCCATCGGGATGCGGGCGTTGAGCGCGTCTTTCTGCGCATCGGGCAAAACATTGGTCATCGCGGTGCGGATGAAGCCGGGGGCGACGCAATTTACCGTGATGCCGCGGCTGGCGAGTTCCTGCCCAAGCGACTTTGACATCGCCACCAGGCCGCCTTTTGCCGCGGCATAGTTGACCTGCCCCGGATTTCCGGTCGCGCCGACGACGCTGGTGATCGTAATAATCCGCCCGAACCGCGCCTTCATCATCGGCCGGGCAGATGCGCGCATCAGCCGGAACGCCGCCTCCAGATTGATGCGAATAACGGCGTCCCATTCCTCATCCTTCATCCGCATGGCCAGATTATCGCGCGTGATCCCGGCGTTGTTCACCAGAATATCGATCTTGCCGAGCGTATCGAGCGTGGCGGGGATCAGGTGCTCAACCTGCTCGGTATTGGACAGATCGCAGGTGATTTCGACATGATCCCCATTACCGCTTGGGCCATAGGTGGTGTTCAATTCATCGCGAAACGCCCGCAATTTCGCCGGATTAGACCCCGAAAGCGCCAGCCGCGCGCCCTGTTTGGCAAGCGCATGGGAAATGGCGCTGCCAATCCCGCCCGCAGCACCGGTTACGAGCGCGGTCATTCCGGATAGGTCGAACATTCTATTCTCCATATTCAGATTTCGCGCGGAGGCGCGGAGACGCGGAGGAATAAGGTGCGGTGTAGCTGTTGACCATGCGTCTGATACCTTCCTTCATTGTCTCTCCGCCAAAATTGAGCAGCAGCCCTACGGGCAGATTCAAGAGACGCAAATAAGTTTGCAATTGCTTTGCGTGAACTCTGCCAAGCTGCTCGATGGACTTGAGTTCGATCACGACCATTTCTTCAACAATCAGGTCTGCCTTGAAAGCCGCCTTGAACTGCATCCCGTCAAATTCGATGTTGATCGGTTTTTGCCGATCAACCTTCAATCCGGCGCGAGCGAGACTAGCGGCAAGGACAATTTCATAGACATTTTCTAGCAAGCCCGGCCCCAAATCGCGGTGAATGCGGATCGAAGCGTCAATGATTTCTGCACTGATCCTATCAACCTCCACCACAGCTCCTCCAAAATCTCCGCGTCTCCGCGCCTCCGCGCGAACCCAATCTTATCACTATTTTCTGCGTCCTCTGCGGTCTCTGCGCGGGCAAAAATTCACCGCGTCTTTGTGTGAACCATATTTTCACTGTGTCTCTGCGTGAACCCCTTATAGCCCCTTCGCCAGCGCCTCAATATCCGCCATGCCCACCACGCTCATCACCGCAACCTCACCGGCTGACCGCGTGATCATCGGCCCCAGCACCTTGCCGCCCAGTTCAACAAACGTCTCAACCCCGGCGTCCTTCATCGCCATGGCAGATTCCCGCCAGCGCACCCGGCCTGTCACCTGTTCGACCAGCAAGCGCTGAACTTCGGCGGGGTCGGTGACGACGGCTGCGGTGACATTGGCGAACAGGGGCACTCGCAGCGCGCCCGGAGGCGTATTGTCCAGCGCCTCGGCCATGGCATCGGCGGCGGGCTGCATCAGCGAGCAGTGGAACGGGGCCGACACCGGCAGCAGGATGCCGCGTTTGATCTCGAAATCCTTGACCATGGCGATGGCGCGCTCAATCGCCTCGCGGTGGCCGGAAATCACCACCTGGCCCGGATCGTTGTCATTGGCGACGGTACAGATTTGGCCCCCGGCAGCAGCCTCCGCCAGCTTGCTCGCCTTGTCCAGATCAGCCCCCAGCAGCGCCGCCATCGCGCCAATTCCCACCGGCACCGCCGCCTGCATCGCCTGCCCCCGCAGCTTCAACAGCCGCGCAGTGTCTGCCAGACTGAACGCCCCCGCCGCACACAGCGCGGTATATTCACCCAATGAGTGTCCGGCAACGAATTGCGCCTTGTCAGCCAGGCTGATCCCGCCTTCTTTCTCGAGTATCCGCAGCACCGCGATGGCGTTGGCCATGATCGCCGGCTGGGCGTTTTCGGTGAGCGTCAGCTGGTCCTCGGGCCCATCGCGCATGATCGCGAAGAGCTTCTGGTTCAGCGCGTCGTCAACCTCCTGAAACACTTCGCGCGCGGCGAGGCTGGCCCCGGCCAGTTCAACCCCCATGCCGACTTTCTGGCTGCCCTGCCCCGGGAAAACGAATGCGCGCATGGGTTGTGCCTCCTCTGCCAAACCGAAGGAAGCGGCCCTATTTGCCGCGCCGCTATCCCGCAAGCCCGAATGGCACGATCTTGTTGGCAGCATCATGCCCGATGTCCGCCGCACCGAGGAAGGGGATGGCGTGGCGGCCGCACCAGAACCGAGCGACCTCTTCAGCGGTCGCGCCAAACGGGCGGTCATTTTCGGGCACGTCGCTCACGCGGCCAAGCCGCAACCCGGCGACCCCGCGCAGGTGTTCGGTGAGGTGAAAAAACAGGCGGTCGATGGCATAGAGGTGCTCGGAGACTTCCTCCACCATCACCACGTGACCGGTCAGATCCGGCATCAGCCGCGTTCCACACAGCATGGCGAGCGTCATCAGGTTGAACGCCACCACCGGCTCCGCACCAATCGATGGCTCAAGCCCGCCGTGCCGATCACCCGATAACCAGCCGAGCGCGCGCTCAACCGCCTCCGCGCCACCGTCGCGGCGAATATCGGCAGGCATCGGCGCGTGGACCAGATGGCCGACTTTCGCGCGGTACAGCGCGCCGAGCAGATAGCCGCAGTCTGAATAGCCGAGGTAATCCTTGTCCTTCGCGCAAGGATCCAGACGCGCCACCGCGTCGCCGGCAATCCGGTTCGAGCCATAACCGCCGCGCGCGAACCACACCGCATCGATCGCGGGATCATTGGCGCATTCAACGAAGGCGGCGAGGCGGCGGCTGTCTGGCCCGGCGAAGTGGCCGAGGCTCTCAAAGCATTGCGGATGGAATTGCAGCGCCAAATCAGGCCACCGCGCGCCGAGCGCAGTAACCCCGCCCGCATCATCGCGCGAAATCGGACCAGCAGGAGCGCAGATTGCAACGCGGAACATGGCGCACGTCTATACTGCATGGTGTGGTGACGAAAGAGTGGTTCTCGCTGAGAGCGCAGAGGAAGTTGAGATCGCAGAGACATATTAAGCGCCGCAGGCCTTTTCTCACAATTCCCGCCGTGCCGTGTTGAGCCGCAGCTGCAGATTTGAAGGAGCTTTGCTCTAAACACGACCCTCGGCGATCTCTTCTTCCTCTGCGCCCTCTGCGCGAACCAAATTCCTTTCTGTCGGTTGCCATCGAACGAAAGCCAGAATACCGCAGCCCGGATGACTGACCTCACCCGGCACCCCTGGTTTTTTTGCGGCATTGGCGGATCGGGCATGCTGCCGCTCGCGCTGATCCTGCGCGGGCTGGGGGCGGAGGTTGCGGGATCGGACCGCAGCCGCGATCAGGGCCGCACACCGGACAAGTTCGCCTGGTTGGAGACATTGGGCTTCACGCTTTTTGCCCAGGACGGCAGCGGGATAACCTCAGCGAGCCAGGTGCTCGTAGCCTCAGCAGCGGTTGAGGATACCGTGCCCGAAATGATTCGGGCCAAGGCTCTGGGTTGCGCCCGGATGAGCCGCGCCGCACTGCTCGCCCGCCTGTTCAATGCTGCGCCAACCGGCATCGCCATCGGCGGCACCAGCGGCAAATCAACCGTCACCGGCATGATCGGCTGGATCATGACCGAACTGGGCCACGATCCGACGATCATGAACGGCGCGGTGATGAAAAACTTCGTTTCCGCGCACGCGCCTTTCGCCTCGGCGCGTGTGGGAAGCGGCGAGCTGTTCGTCTCCGAGGTCGATGAAAGCGACGGTTCGATCGCGCTCTACCGGCCGAGGGTGGCGGTGCTGCTCAATGTCAGCCTCGATCACAAATCGATGGAAGAACTGCGCGATCTGTTCGGTGACTTTGTCGCTCGTGCTGATGTCGCTGCGATCAATATCGATGATGCGGAGGCCGCCGCGCTGGCACCGCGCGCAAAGGCACTGATCAGTTTCGGAATCGAAAATCCCGAAGCGATGATCGGAATTGTCCCCGGCTCGATTGTCGATGGCCCGACCGGAATTTCCGCCACTGTAATCGATCGCCGCGATGGCACCACCCACCCGCTCAGGTTGCAAGTTCCGGGGCGGCACAACCTTGCCAATGCGCTGGCCGCTGTTGCCGCAGTTTGCGCCACCTCTGCACCAGTTCTGCACCCTGTTGCTGCACTTGTGCACTCTGTTACCGCACTGGGCACATTCGCCGGTTTGGCCCGCCGTTTTGACATCATCGGGACGTCCCCGGGCGGCGTCACGGTGATTGATGACTTCGGCCACAACCCCGAAAAATGCGCCGCGACGCTGAAGACTTTGAAAGCGCATCCGGGAAGGATTATCGCTTTTTTCCAGCCACATGGCTATGGCCCGCTGCGCCAGATGGGGCATGAACTGGCAGAAACATTCGCCGCCCTGCTCGGGCCAGAAGACATCACAATCCTGTGCGATCCGGTCTATCTCGGAGGCACGGTGGACCGCTCCGAGGGCAGCGAGCGGATCGTCGGCCTGATCACGACGGCGGGCGGAAATGCCGAATATATCGCATCACGCGATGACTGCGCCGCGCATATCGTTTCGATCGCAAGGCCTTCAGATCGCGTGGTTATCATGGGCGCGCGCGACGATACGTTAACCACTATGGCCCGCGCTATACTGCGGAATCTGGACTGAACGTTTAACCCCGCGTTTACCCTGTTACCCTACAACAGGCGCATAACAGCCATCGGGGGAAAAGCGATGTTGACCAATGAATTGCACAGTTCGATAACGCAGATCCGCCGCTCCGAACGCATCGCCTTTGACCTGATGGTCCGTTACCGCCTGTGGGGCTACCGAGGCACCTCGATGCTCAAGGACATGACCCCTTTCGGCGCGCGCATGGAAGGCCTTGATAGCATACGCATCGGCGATGAAGTGATTGTTTTGCTTCCCGGACTTCAGCCAAAGAGCGCGACGGCGGTGTGGGTAGATGGCCGCAGCGCCGGGGTCGAATTCGACCATCCGCTCCACGGCGAGGTGTTCCGTGACCTGGTCCGCGACCATGCCCGATCGCGCCTGACATTTGAGCCGCCAAGAATGCCCCTGCGCACGGCAGCGTGAATCCCGTTCGTTAGCGCCAGAGCGATTGGTAATCCGTGGCGCTTTGCCGCAGCCGGGTTTAACCTCTCCCAAATATTCGGGAGAAAACCAATGCGCAAGAGCTATGCCGCCCTGTTGTCCGTTGCAGCACTTACGGCTGCCAATAGTCTGAATGCGCAAGATAAACCCGCCTCCCCATCGAAGCCGGTGTTCACCGAGGACGGCACGGTCCACGTCCCAGCATTCGATCTCCCACCCTCACCCTTCCTAAGCCCCGAAGCGCTCGCCGCGCAGAAAATGCGCGCCAAAACCGGCACGATGTCGATGCCTGCGGACATTCCCGTCGGCCTGATGCGCAAGGGGTTGGCAGGGTTTCTCGCGCCGCAAATCACCGCGCTAGCCAAGAAATATCCGGTCGACATTGCTGACACTGTGATTGCAGGAGTGCCAACCAAAGTATTCACGCCAAAGGGAAAAGCGCCTGACAAGCGCCATGTGCTGATAAACCTGCACGGCGGCGGCTTCTCGATGTGCTGGGATTCTTGCGCGATGCTCGAATCGATCCCGGTCTCGGCGCTGGGCGGTTACAAGGTGGTCTCGGTCAATTACCGGATGGGGCCCGAAGCCCGGCACCCTGCTGCGCTCGAAGACATCGAAGCGGTCTATCGTGACCTGCTCAAGAGCTACAAGCCCAGCCAGATCGCCATCTATGGCTGCTCGGCCGGTGGCGCCCTGTCGGCTGAGATAGGCGCCTGGCTGCCCAAACACGGCCTGCCGCAACCCGCAGCGCTAGGCATATTCGGCGCTGGTGGCACGCGCTTTGGCGGCGGCGACTCGGCTTATTATGCCGGCTACGTCGATGGCTCGTTCGGCCAGCCGCCCAAGCCCGGCGACAAAGTGCCCGACATGACGCGCGGCTATTTTGACGGCGCGAATATGAGTGACGCCATTGTTTCCCCGGCGATTCACCCCGATGTCATTGCCAAATTCCCGCCCACCCTGCTCATCACCGGCACCCGCGCGATGGATATGACCCCGGCGATCTACACCAACGCGCAGCTGCTCAAGGCAGGCGTAGAATCCACCCTGCTGGTCGGCGAAGGCATGGGGCACTGCTATATTTACCGCGATGAGCTGCCCGAAGCGCACGATGCCTGGGGCGTAATGTTGCGGTTTTTCAAGTCGCATTTGAAGTAAACCGCAAATGCCTTGAACGGAATTTTGTGTGAAAAATCACACTCAGCCGGTGCGCTTGATCATCGCGTAAATGGCCTTGTTAGCTTATCATGGCAGTTTCTGAAGCGGCCGGGGCATGTCGCGAAGGGGGCAAGCGATGGCGATATTGCAAGACTTGCGGGGCATAGTTCCTGTGGCACTGGCCGAACGGCTGGAACCGCACGCGCGGCTGGTGAAGCTGCGCGCCGGGCAGATGATCATCGGCCATCAGGACCACACCAGCGACGTGTTCATCGTGCTCGAAGGCACGCTGCGGGTTGAGCTGGTTTCGCTGGGTGGACGCGAGGTTATCCTCGCCGACCTCGGTCCGGGCGAGCTGTTCGGCGAATATTCGGCGATCGATGAACAGCCGCGCTCGGCCAATGTTTCGGCGACCGGCGGCTGCACGCTGGTTTGCATTCCGGGCCATGCCTTCCGCGCGGCGGCGCTTGCCAGCCCGGACACCGCCGAATGGCTGGCGCGGCTGCTGGTGCAGCGCATCCGCTTGCTCACCGAGCGCAATTTTGAACTCAACGCGCTGGCGGTGCGCAGCCGCCTGCACTGCGAGTTGCTGCGGCTGTGCATCGATGCCGGGATCGCCGATAACCGCGCGAGCATTGCGCCTGCGCCCACCCATGCCCAGTTTGCCGCGCGCATCGGCACCCACCGCGAGGCGGTGACGCGCGAGCTGCTCTATCTGCACAAGGCCGGCGTGCTCGAACAAAAAGGCCGCGCGCTGACGGTCGGCGATGTCGCCCAGCTGACCGAAATCGTCCGCGCCGCATCGGGCGATGTCGGGGTGATCCAGCGCGCAGCGGGCAAGCCCCGGCAATAATCGCTGCGCTGTGGCATAAATCACAACTTCGATGTGATGTCCGTCACGGTCAACTGTAACAAGTCTCGCCTATCAGGCCGTTGCAAGGCGTTTGCCGAGCATATCGGCGGGAGGTTGTGCGACCCGGTCTCCTGCCGACAAACTCGCCGCGCGGCGGACCCCCACTGCGCGTCTGGTCCAGACCCTATCCGGGCCGGAGCGAGCTGGCGGCCAAACCGCCGGCTCGCGCTATATTGCCGGCCTGGTCCCACAGTCAAGGGAGCGAACCTGCGATCCATCTGCTGATGAACTACGGCCGCCTCGAGAGCCTGTTTGGCGCGAGTTAACCGCGCTCACATCCCCGGCAGCTTAAACCCCGGCGGCAAGCCCATGGAGCCCTGAATCCGCGTCATTTCATCGTTTGACACCGCATCGGCCTTGACCCGCGCATCGTTAAACGCGGCGGCCACAAGGTCTTCCAGCATCTGTTTGTCAGACATGACCATCAGGCTGTCATCAATCGCGACACCGACCACGCGGCCCTTTGCCGTGCAGCGAATTTTCACCAGACCGCCGCCGGAAACGCCCTCAACCTCGATTGAATCGAGTTTGCCCTGGGCTTCGGTCATCTGCTTCTGAATGGTCTCGGCGGCCTGGGT
>JANLOZ010000247.1:0-25551 GCA_031366845.1 Novosphingobium sp.
CGCAAGCGCACCAGCCCGGCAAGTTACGCGAGCTCGACTGGCGCGGGCTGCATTTCGAAGTTCCCGAGTTTCCGGGCCAGCGCAAAGTGGTGCCAAATCTGCCGCCGCCAGAGCTCGGCGAACACAGCCAGGAGCTGCTGCGCGAGCTCGGCTACAGCGCAGTGGAATGCGCGGAACTACTGGGTTCCGGGGCAGTCGAAGCGTTCAATCCGGACAAATTCGCCTGGGCCCCGGTGCGGGACAAGCCCGCACCACTTGGAGGATGAGCCCCATGCAGTTCAAGACCAAGGAAGAACAGGTCGCAGATTACCTGCGCGAAGCCATCATCGCCGGGCGGATCGAACGCGGCGCGCGGCTCAAACAGCAGGAATTGGCCACCCAGCTCAATACCAGCATCACGCCCGTCCGTGAGGCGCTCAAGCTGCTCGAGGCCGAAGGCTATGTCACCGGCGACAGCTTCAAGGGGGCGATTGTTGCCCCCTTCGATATCGAGGCCTCCAGCGAAGTCCTGTCCTTGCGCATCCTGCTCGAAACCCAGCTGGTCAAGGGCGCGGTCGAGCGGGCATCGACCTTTGACATTGCCGAACTGCGCGGGCTGGCGAGCGAATTTGCCGCTGCTTTTGCGGCAGGAGACAACGGGGCCGCGCGCGCTGCGAACTACCGCTTTCACCACCGCATGTTCGAGGTTGCGGCGATGCCGCAGACGCTGCATTTCGTTCAGATCCTGTGGGCGCGCTATCCGTTCGATCTTATTAACCGCTTGAAAGGCCGCGTTTCTCGTGCGGCTGAGGAGCACGACGACATGCTCGCCGCCTTCATCGCTGGCGATGCTGCGGCAGCAATGCTGGCGACGCGCCAGCACATTGAGGCGGGGTGGATCGAACTGCGCGATTCGCTTGGCGTGAAGGTTTGACCTCGGCAGAACTCCGTCACAAGAGCGCACAGATAGCGCACAACAGCACATAGCTGCCGCACCGGTGGTGAACAAAAACTGCGGTTTTGCCGATGCCGGAGTCGCCTCATGACGCCGCATCGGCCCCGCATCGGCTCCCCATCGGCCCCGCATCGGCACAGCGATAATCATCCCCACTTCATTGACCGCGCCCAGGATAATGCATTATCCGCCGGTCCAACATCAGGAGCATCCCATGAGCAAGTCCGAAGGCGAAATTTCTGGCGAAGTTGGCGGCGCCCCCGCCGAAGGCAAGATCACGCCCGAATCGATCAAGGCGGCCGAGAATATGATCGGCATGCAACTCCGCGCCGAAGGGCCATATTTGCAGGACGCCACCGAGGACACGATCCGCAACTTCTGCAACGGCATCGGTGATCTTAATCCGCTGTACCGCGATCTCGAAGTCGGGCGGCTCACCCGCCACGGATCGATGCTTGCGCATCCCAACTTCCCGATGGCATTCGGCTGGGTTGGCCGCACCCGCTGGGGCCTGCCGGGCGTCCATGGTTTCTATGCCGGGAACGACTGGGAAATGTTCCGCCACGTCCGCCCCGGTGACCGGGTCACCGCGATAGAGCGGGTGGTTGGCGTTGATGTCAAGCAGAGCCAGTTCTCGGGCACGCTGGTGATCCAGTATGTCGAGGCGAGCTATTACAACCAGCGCGGCGAGCTGGTCGCCCGCGCGCTCGGCTCCTGCACCCGGCACGAGCGCAAGGCCGCGCGCGAGACGGGCAAATATGATGGCATCAAGACGCACGAATATACGCCCGAAGAATTCGAACACATCGACGCTGCGATTCTCGATGAAGAGAAGAACATGCGCGGCGGCAACGTGCGTTACTGGGAGGAAGTTCAGGAAGGCGAAGTGCTGCCCGAAATCGTCCGCGGTCCGCTCAGCCTGATGGACACCATGGGCTTTCTGGTTGGCTGCGGGCGCGGGCATACCCACGGGGTGATCTTCAAGAGCGCGGTCAAGCATCCGGGCCATTTCTTCCGCAACCCCGAAGCCGGCGGCGGCATCGAATATACCGGCATCGGCCACCACCGCGAATCGATGGCGAGGGAAGTTGGCGTGCCCGGCGTCTATGATTACGGCCCGCAGCGATCAGCCTGGATGGCGACATTCGTTACCAACTGGATGGGTGATGCCGGGTTCCTCAAGCGCATCCGCACCCGGATGAGCCGGTTCAACACCATGGGCGATTGCACCTGGGCGCGTGGCAAGGTGAGCCGCAAGTATATCAAGGATGGCCACGCGCTGGTCGATATCGAGATCACCGGCGAAAACCAGCGCGGCGAGCTGACCACGCCGGGAATGGCGACGGTGGTGTTGCCGAGCCTCGATCCGGCGATCAAGGTGTTCGTCGATGGCCGCGAACTTGCGCTTGATCTGCCGGTGGTGCGTTAACAGTGCAGTCCCATCTAAATCCTCCCCGAGCTTGTTTCGGGGAGGGGGACCGCGCGAAGCGTGGTGGAGGGGTCGGCGGCACAGCCGAGGCTGGCGCGACGGCACCCCTCCGTCAGCCGCTTCGCGCCTGCCACTTCCCCGAGACCAGTTCGGGGAGGGTTTAGAACGTGCTAACCGCCCCGCTCACCTCGATCCGCGTTGCTGTTCACGCCCACGGCGTGGCGGCGGCGCAGGCGGGGCGTTTGCTGGCGACGCTGGGGGCGGAGTGTCTGCTGGTCGAACCGCCTGAAGGCTCGGCGCTGCGGCGGGCGGCACCTTTTCTCCCCTCCCCTTCAGCGGAGGGGCTGGGGGTGGGGCTCGTTGGGCAAGGCCGGACAGTTGCAAAAGGCCCCACCCCAACCCCTCCCCTGAACGGGAGGGGCTTAACTAGCGCCATTTTTGCCTATCTCACCGCAGGCATGACCAGCGCCGTGCATGACTTGACTGATCCCGAACAGCGCGCTGGCTTTGGCGCAGTGCTGGCGCAGACCGACATTTTCATCGACGACACCGCGATGCACGACCGCCCCGCGCTGGGGCTGGATGAAGCAACCATCGCCAGCCAGCACCCGCACCTGATCCATGTTTCCACCTTGCCCTTCGGCGCGAGCGGGCCAAAATCCGGCTGGAAGGGCGGGGAATTGCAGGCCCTCCACGCATCGGGCGAAGGCTATCTGCTGCCCAATGGCCTGACCACCGAACGCTTCCCGAACCGCCCGCCGGTGAAGGTCCACGGCCACTTCACCGAGATGCAGGGCGGGGTCGCTGCCGCGCTAGGTGCGCTCGCCGCGCTGTGGGTGCGCGACGAAATTGGCGGGCAATATGTTGATGTTTCGGCGCAGGATGCCGGGCTGGCAGTGGGCGCCTTCGCCATCCAGCGGCTGGGTGATGGCTCGGTTGAGCACCGTGTGGAGCGTTCATTCCGCTATGGCGGGGTGATCGAATGCGCCGATGGTTTTGTAGAACTGCTCACCCTCGAACAGCGCCAGTGGGCGGGACTGGTCGAACTGCTGGGTAATCCTGAGTGGGCACAGGATCCGGCGCTGGCGGACAGTGTCGAGCGCAGCCGCCGCGGGCCCGAGATCAACCGCCATATCCGCAGCTGGGCCGCGAGGCGCAAGGTCGATGACGTCGTGCGTGAGGGCCAGATATTGTCGGTGCCGCTGGCGAAATATTACACCCCCGCCGAGGTTCTGGCCGACCCGCATGAGGCGCATCGCGGGCTGTTTCAGAACGTTGAGGTGCCGGGGATTGGCGCGCTGCCCATGCTCGTTTCGCCGTTCCATTTTGATGGTGCGCCGCTGGTGCTGGCTGGCGGGCCGCCCGCATGAAGCCGCTGGCCGGCATTCGCCCCTTGTCTGGAATTAGGGTGGCCGATTTCACCGTTCATAACGCCGGGCCGTTCTGCACCCATATGCTCAGCCAATTGGGCGCAGAAGTGGTGAAGGTGGAAAGCGCGATGCGGCCCGATGCTTATCGGAAACCGCACCCGGTTTATGGCCGTGAAGGCGCGGCTACGTTCGATCAGGTGGCCTCGAACAAACTTTCGGTGCGGATCAATCTGAAGAAGGCGCAAGGGGTTGCGCTGGCGAAGCAGCTGGTGGCGGTTTCAGACATTGCCGCCGAAAGCTTTCGTGCCGGGGTTCTGGCCCGGCTGGGGCTTGGCTATGAAGCACTGAAGGCGGTGAAGCGTGACATCATCCTGCTGTCGGTTTCCTCCTGCGGGCAAGACGGCCCGGATTCGCACTTTGCGGGATATGCGCCGCTGTTCGGTGCCTGGGGCGGGCTGTCTGATCTGACCGGGTTTGCCGATGGCCCACCGGTCGAAATGCGGCATGTGATGGACCACAGCGTCGGAATGCATTCGGCGGTGGCGGTGATGGCGGGGCTGATGAAACGGCGCGCAACCGGCGAGGGTTCGTTTATCGATGTGGCGGCGCGCGAGGTGGCAAGCGCGCTCGCGGGAGAGGCGCTGTTGCTCGCGGCGGCAGGGGGCACGCCCAGGCGGATGGGAAATGCGGCGCAGGGACTGAGCCCGCATGGCGTGTTCCCGGCGCTGGGTGAGGATCGCTGGATTGCGATTTCGTGCCGGAGCGATGCGGAGCGACAGGCCTTGCGCCGGGTGATTGGTTCGGGCGATCTTTCGGACGATTTTTCCGACGATCTGGCAGACGGGGCAATATCCGGGTGGACATGCACGCGCGAGGCCAATCACGCCGCCGCATTGCTCCAGTCCGCCGGGGTGGCCGCGCATGTCAGCTGGACGACGCCCGAGATCGTTGCCGACCAGCACCTGCGGACGCGCGGCGCAATTGTTGATGTGGTTGAACCCGATGGCACGCTGCGTGCCGCAGTCGGCGTGCCGATGCGCTTGTCGAAAGGCAGCGAGACTGGCATTGTTCGCGGAACGCCTTCGCTGGGTGAACATGAGGATTATGTTTATGGTGCGCTGCTTGGCATGTCGCGCGCTCAGCGGCAGGCGCTGGAAGAGGCTGAAGTTATTTTTTAGCGCAGAGGAGAATGGTTCACGCGGAGGCGCGGAGGCGCGGAGGCGCGGAGGAACGCATCATTGGCCAAAGGCCGCTTTACTTGTTCAGCGTTACCGGCAAGCCGATAGTTTGAATTTGCGAGCGGCGATGCCGCAGTTTCTTTCTCCGCGTCTCCGCGCCTCCGCGTGAGCCATACAGCACAACCTCGCAGGCAAACTGGAACGATGCGTATGATAGACAACCCTGGTCCAGCCTTCATCGGGCCCCTCGGCTTCATTGGCCTTGGCGTTATGGGCGCCGGGATCTGCGGCAATCTGGTGCGCAAGCATGAGGCGCCGGTGCATGTGTTTGACAGGGATGCAGATGCGCTCGCTGCGATGATCGCGCTGGGTGCAACGGCATCTGCATCGGTCGCCCAAATCGCGCAAACCGCAGACATCATCTTCCTCTCGCTCCCCGGATCTGCGCAGGTTCGCGCGGTGTGCGAGGACATAGCCGGTCATGCCCGGCCCGGCGCCATAGTCGTCGATCTGTCCACCACTGCTGTCGCCGATGCGCGCGATGTCGCGGCGATGCTGGCAAGCCGCGCCATCGCCTTCGCCGATGCGCCGGTGGCCCGCACCCGGCAGGCGGCGATCGACGGGACACTGTCGATCATGGTCGGCGCAAGTGACGCGCTGTTCGGGCAAATTCAGCCGCTGCTCGCCTGTATCGGCAGCGATGTCACGCATTGCGGCGGCGTGGGCTGCGGGCAGGTGGTCAAGCTGATCAACAACACGCTGCTGTTCGAACAGGTCGCCGCGATTGCCGAGATGATGGTGGTGGCCGAGCGTGCAGGGGTCTCGGCCGAAACGCTGATCAAGGCGGTCGGGCTGGGATCGGGGAATTCGTTCGCGCTGCAAAACCACGGCAAGAACGCGATGGCATCGCGGGATTTTCCGCAGCGCGCCTTTCCGTCAGACTATGCGCTGAAAGACCTCGGCTATACGCTTGCGCTTGCCGGGCAAATGGGGGTTGAGCCGCGCATGGCAAACTGCGCGGCGCTCTATTACAAGGCGGCGGTCGATGCCGGGATCGGGGCGAAATACTTCCCGGCGATTATTGAACTGGTGGAGGCGAAGTCATGATCAGGCGCAAACTCGAAGGCCGCGTGGTCGCCGATGGGCTGAAGTTCCCCGAAGGCCCGATTGCCTGCGGCGATGGCTCGGTGCTGTTGGTCGAGATCGCGGGCGGACGGCTGACGCGCGTTGCGCGCGATGGCGCCAGGTCGGTCGCGGCGGAAACCGGCGGCGGCCCGAATGGTGCCGCCATCGGCCCCGACGGCAAAGTCTATATTTGCCAGAACGGCGGCTTCAACTGGCTCTATCACGATGATGGCTTTGCCCGCCCGCACGGCCGCGCCGATGGCTATGACAAGGGCGGAATACAGCGCGTGGATCTCGCCACCGGCGAAGTCGAATGGCTTTACACCCACTGCGATGGCCATCCGATCATGGGTCCGAATGACATCGTTTTTGATGCCCAGGGCAATTTCTGGTTTACCGATCACGGCAAGAGTTATGACCGGCTGATGGATCGCGGTGCGGTGTTCTTCGCCCATGCCGATGGCGGGTTCATCACCGAAGCGGCGTTCCCGCTGATGACCCCAAACGGCATCGGACTTTCGCCCGATGAAACGACGCTCTATGCCAGCGAGACCGAGACGGGGCGGCTGTGGTCCTGGCCGATCAGCGGCCCGGGAAGGCTCGAGAAAGTGGCCTGGCCCTCGCCCGCTGGCGGCAGGTTCCTGTCCGGCCCGCAAGGCTATCAGCGCTTTGATTCGTTGGCGGTGGAGGAATGCGGGAACATCTGCGTCGCCAGTCTGGTTTACGGCGGGATCAGCGTGTTTTCACCCCAGGGCGAACTGCTTGAATTCTGGGAAGCGCCCGAGCCTTATTGCACCAATATCGCCTTTGGCGGGCCGGAAATGCGCACCGCGTGGATCACGCTTTCGGGCTATGGCCAGTTGCTCGAGGTGGAATGGCCGAGGCCGGGGCTGCGGTTGCTGCATCAGCGCTGAATCGTTGTCCTCTATTGCAGATCGTCCGGACGATCAGACGAACAGTTGCGGCTTATTCACACCCCGCCTAGCTTCTCCCCAAGCAACAAAGGCAAAATGCCATGGAGAGCACCTGGGAAGCCCAAGCCAGCGTCGATACCCGCCGCTCGAGCTGGTCACTTTCAGAATTCCTCAACCTGCTCGATCTGCGCGGGCAGACCTGGTGCACTGTCGAGCTGCGCGGGTCTGCCGGGTTCAATCTGCCCGGCGATGACGGGGTGACATTCTACGGCGTGCTCAAGGGCGCAGTGCGGCTCGCAGGCGTTGGTGGCGAGACGATGGAGATTGGCGCAGGCCAGGTGCGAATGATCCTTTCGGGCGAGGCGCATGCCTTGCGCAGCGAGCCTGACAGCCCCACCCGCGTGCTCGATTTCCTCCGCCACGATCAACCGGTTGATATGCCGCCATCGTTCACGCTCGGCCAGGGTGAGCTGCGCGCGCGCATTCTGTGCGGGCGGCTCAAGGTCAACTGGCCGGGCGGGCTCAGGCGAACCGCGATGCCCAGTTCGGTGCTGATCTCGGAGAATATCCTTGAGCGCGAACTCAACGTCGTCCGCGTTGAAACCTTGCAGAAGTTCTCGGTCGGCGCAGGTTCCGCCGCGCTGCTGACCCGGCTGGCGGCGCTGTGGCTGGCGATCACGCTGCGCAACCATCCGCAATGCCCGCTGCTGTTCCGCATGTCGGCTGCCAACGATCCGATCGCCCACGCGCTCGAACTGGTTGACGCCGACCTGGCCTCCGACTGGTCGGTCGAGCGGATGGCGCGCAAGGTTGGCATGAGCCGCTCGTCGTTCGCCGCGCGGTTCACCGCGGAGGCTGGGCAGACGCCGATGGAGCTGCTCACCGAACGCCGGATGCGCGCGGCCGCCGATCTTCTGCAAAGCTCGCGGCTCAAGATCGCCGAGATATCTGCGCGGGTGGGCTACAATTCGGAGGCCGCGTTCAGCCGCCGCTTTGCCCGGTTCTTCGGGATTTCGCCGGGGCACATGCGCAATGCCGAAGACTGGCATTCGTACCTGCCGCAAGGCGGGACCGACACAGCAAGGATGCATTGATGATGGACGGCGCGCCGCACCCGGAACTGATTTTCGAAATCGTCGCGCACTGCGAAAGTCCGGTTGATATGGGCACGATTGACGGCGGCAAGGCGCGGATGATTCCGATCATCGGCGGCACGGTCAGCGGGCCGATGCTTTCGGGCGTGGTCATGCCCGGCGCGGACTGGTCAATCATGCGGGACTGTGGTCTGGCAACAGGGGGGCTGGCAACAGTCGGGCTGGCAACGGTCGAGGCGCGCTATGCGATCCGCGCCGATGACGGCACCATCATCCAGATATTCAACGCCGCCACCACGAAAGTGGGCCGCCCGCGCGAAGACGGCGTGATGATGATCACCACCCCCCGCTTCATCGCCCCCGATGGCCCGCACGCCTGGCTCAACCACGGGGTTTACGCCGGGACTTTGGTGCCGGACTTGAGCGGGCTGAGCTTCACCGTGAAGATCGGGGTGTTCAGGCTGGTTTGATACGGCGAGCGGTCCCCGTATTTGCGGGGACGATGCTAGATCGATTTGCGCTAATTCTGAATCGTCATTCCGGCGCAGGCCGGAACCCAGCACAAAAAATAATGTCGTCGCTTAGCGACGTCGTTTGTCTGCGGGGGCTGGGTCCCGGCCTGCGCCGGGATGACGGGTGAATCACATTTCCCAATCGCCGCCCTAAATCGCAATCCCATAAAGCTTGGCCGCATTGGTGCTCAGCACCTTCACCCGCTCTTCCGGGGTCAGGTCGGCAATCCGCTCCTCAAGATTGTTGATCGGATAGAGCGAGGTCGGGTGCGGAAAGTCGGTTTCGAACAGGCAATTGTCGATCCCGACCTTGCGCACCATGTCGGCCATATTCTTGCCCTTCTCGAACCAGAAGCAGCCATAGAAATTGCTCTTGAAATACTCCGAAGGGGCCTTTTCAAAGCTCTTGGTCTCGGCAATTTCGGCGAGCTGGTAATCCAGAGCTTCCATCAGGAACGGCACCCAGCCGATCCCGCTTTCAACCGAGACGAATTTGAGGCCTTTGAAGCGGTCGAGAATGCCCGAATAGATCAGGTTCGATACCACCGCGCCGTTATTGAAAAAGATCATCGCGCCTGAAATGCCCGAGCGCAGATCGCGCGGCAGGCTGGGCCAGCCCTGCTTGCCCATCCAGTCAATCGCGGTCTCGGACGCGCCGATGTGGAAGTTGACCGGCAGCTTGTTGCCCTCGCAAACCTCCCACAGCGGGAACCAGTGTTCGGTGCCGAGATCGGGAATCAGGTTGCCGTCCTCGTCCTTCGAAGTGTGCGGGTCGGAATTGATATTGATGCCCTTGAGCTCCATCGCAATGCAGCGTTCGGTTTCCTTGACCGAAAGGGCGACATCCCACCACGGCAGCAGCGCCATCGGGAACAGCCGCTGGCCGCTCTCCTCCTGAATTTCGGCCATGGCATCGTTGTAAATCTGCACGCAGGCGAGGCGCAGTTCAGGATCGACCCGCGCCGATGCCTGGCCGCCAAAGCCGAGAATGTTGGGATAAACGATCTGCGCCCAGATTCCCGCCTCGTCCATCACCTTGAGCCGTTCCTTGACGTTCGAGGAACCGGCGTGGACATCTTCGAACTGCAATTTCAGGAACGTGTCGAGATCGCGAACCTTGCCGCCTTCTTTCAGCACCGATGAGTTCGGATGCGCGCCGGTGCCGATCGATTTATCCCCATCGATCACCCAGCAGCGCTGGCCGTTCAGCATCTTTACCTGCGGCACCCGGTCCTTCAGCGCGGCGGGCACGCGGCGGGTCCACATGTCGTGCGGTTCGGTCAGGTGGGTATCGGCATCGATGATCTTGATAGTTGCAGTTGAGGACGGGGCGGTTGCGGAAGCGGTGGCCATGGCAGGCTCCTGTGGGTCTTGGTTGCCCCTGCCTGTTAGGCGCTGCGAACCCGGTCTCCAATCGCTGACCCGCCGCGCATCATGCGCGCTCGTCCAGCTAGTTGGTTTCTGCTTCAGTTGCACCAACCGGCGCTTGGACAGACCCTCCCCCCTCCCCTTCAGGGGAGGGGCCGGGGGTGGGGCCTATCGATGATACGAGACGTCTCCCATTCAGGAGAGGCCCCACCCCAACCCCTCCCCTTCAGGGGAGGGGCTTCCAGGTGCGTCAATTTATCTAGCCGTTGGTTTTACGTTGAAACAGGTGCGGCGCAGTCGCCCAGCCATTCACGCCGGAACAAGCGCCTCGTCAAGAAATTCGAGCAGCCTCGGTGCTTCCGCCAGCGCGCGCAGGGCATCATTGAGGTGGGTGCAACCGGCAGGCCCGCGCAGTCGCTCGAGCACGGTGCCACGGATATCGGCCAAGAGCGTTCCCGCCAGCGCCTGTGCATTGGCGACTGCGCCGGGGCATTCATGGAAAGGCAGCACACGCGGTTCGGGTTCGATGGATTTGATAACCAGCGTGCCGGGATCAACATCAACGCGCAGGATATATTCGTGAAGCGCGGCGCGGGTGCCATCGCGGCGCGGCGCGCTGTCCTGAAACGAGGCCTCGACCGCGATCCGGCCCGCTTCGCGCCACACATCGATGCGGCGGGCGCGGCGGAAGGACAGGCCTTCGTTGCCGGGCATGGCGTGCCAGCCGGTCGGATCAGCCGGATTGCGCAGTTCCTTGCCATCGGCGGCAATGTCGTTGCTGCTGCGCGTCTTGAGATCGCTCGAGGAAAAGCCAGGCTGGAACCCCCAGCAAACGTTGACCCGTTCGGCCAGCATCGCTTCCATATCGACCCCGCCACCGCGCGCATGCATCGTTTCCAGCCAGTTTTCGCCCCATTGCGACCAGGCCCAGTTTGACACCAGACTGGTGCCCGAAATATCATCGAGCAGCAGATAGAGCGGGTGCGCCTGCGCGATCAGATCGGGCAGCCGTTCACGCAAGACCCCGCGCAGATGCCCGCCGCCGCGCTCTCCCACCAGCTTTTCGATTCCCCGAGGTGAAGGCTCGGCGGTGATCGCGGTGATGGTGCGATCAAAGTCAACGGTGGCTTCCACCCGCGCCTCTGCATGCACCGCATCGCTGCCATCGGGTAGCCGGACGACATCGCGCGCGAAGCCGTCGAACCGGCGCTGGCCGGTCATGCCATCGGGCCAGGTGACATCAAGGCTCGTCGTCCGCCGGATCGAGCCGGGGCGGCGCACGGGCGAAGGGTTGGCGGTGGAGCGGACGGGGAGGAGTTCGGTCATGGTGCTTCGTCCATGCGTTCGCAGCGGGCGCTTGGCAAGAGCAGGAACAACAGCGACCCTGCGAGCACGGTGATTGCCGCGACGACAAGGAATGGGCCGTAGTCGCTGTTATAGGCCTTGAGCATACGGCTGGCGATCAGCGCGCCCGCTGCCGATCCGATGAACACCCCGCAATAGGCGAGGCTGAGCGTCGTCGAGAAAATTTCCAGCCGGAAATGGCGCGAGATCAGGAACGAGAGCAGATCGCCTTCTGCCCCGACGGTCGCGCCGGTGAGGAACAGGCCCGCGCCAACCGCAACCGGCGTATCGAGCGGACTGGCGATCAGCAGCAGGCCGAATGTGGGGAGCATCATCGAGAGTACCGCCACGCGGCGGGCGGAGAACCGGTCAAAAGCCAAGCCGCTGGCGATGCGGCCCGCCAAAGTTCCCAGCGCGAAGATGGAAACCATATAGCCCGCCGCCGTGGCTGAAAGGTGCTGCGCGCGGATCAGCAGCGCCATCTGCGATCCGTGGAGCGGCGTTGGCATGGCGATCAGCACCATGGCCCCGGCGATCACCCAGAAGGCGCGGGTGCGGCGGATTTCACCAAAGGTGCGCGCCACCGCGCCTTTCTTGCGGGGGCGCAGCGATGCAGCCTCGGCCTGGCCGCTGGGGATCAGGGCAATCGCGATGACGCCCGCGATCAGCACAAAAGCGGCGAGCATCCGGTAGCCGGTGCGCCAGCCGAAAGCCTCGTTGATCGCGGTCACCACGGGGGCCGCCACGGCCCCGAGCAGTGCGGGGGTACACATGACGATGGTCAGCGCGAGGCCCCTTGCAGAATCGAACCGCGCCGCCACCAGCCGGTTCCAGGTGATCGGCCCGGTCAGACTGCCAATCGCCAGTTGCGCCACCGATGCGGCGATGAATTGCCAGAACGGCCCCTGCATCAGCGAATAGGCGATCAGTGGCAGCGGCGCGAGCAGCACCCCGGCCAGTGCCATCCGCCGCACCCCGAACCGATCAGTCAGCCAGCCGGTAACGGGCATGACGAACAGCGTTGACAGCATCGCCAGCCCGACAAGCACGAACAGCGAATTCGACCAGCGGAATTCGCGGGTGATATAGGGCCCGAACACCCCGGTGATATAAGAGAACAGCTGCAGGCCAACGCCGGTGCCAAGGCTTGCCGCGAGCAACAGCTGCCAGTTGGCGCGCAATTCGCCGAGATAGGTGCTGCGGTGTTCCATGCGGGCAGTGTCATTCGCCGCGCCCGGCTTGTCGAGCAAGAGCGCGGATTGAGCGCCGCCGCGATACGGGGCATGATCCTGCGCTTGGAAATTGAAACTACGGGCAGCAGAAGTTGCGCGGGAAATTAGGAACTAAGGCCCCACTCCGTCCAGCTTGTGGTGGTCCCAGCTCATCACCTTGTCCGGATGGACCGTAACCACGACCCGCTTGCGCGCCATCTTTTCGGTCTGGACGTCGAGCGCCTCGCCCGTCAATCCGGGAAAGTGGTGGCCGATCACCAGCCGCATCAGATCGAACAGGCGCGGGTTTTCATCAACCACTTCGGCGCGCCCGTTGATCGAAACCCCGCGCAAGGTCCCATAGGTCAAGCCGTCCTCCGCCAGCACCGCAATCCGCGGGTCGCGGCGCAGGTTCACCACCTTTTGCGAGGTGCCATAGGTCTCGAACATGATGCGCCCATCATGCACCGCGAACCACACCGTGGTCAGATGCGGCGCGCCCAGGGGGCCGAGCGTCGCCACCTGAAGGTTCTGGGTCGATGCGAGGAAGGCGGAAATCTCCGCCTCGCTCATGCGGACACTATCGCGTGCTTTGGCCATATTTACCTTTCTCTTCTCCTCCCCCGGCAAAATCAGCCTTCGGTATTTTCAATCGCCTTTTCGAACAGGCCTTGTGGCGAAACCCAGTCCTTGCGCACCTGGCGCAACGCGATCAGCCAGTCATCGCCGACCTTGCGGAATTGATCCAGGTAGACCCCGCAGTGATCGGGGCCGATGTCGGTCCATGCCGCCCAATAGGTGCGCGCGGTGGCGCTGTCTGGCCCGGTGAGGTCGATTTTGCAGGTGGAAATATGGTGGCGCACGAAGCGCGCCTTGTGGACCGTGTCTGCCCCCGGCTCACGGGTCAGCCAGCGGTTCTGCCACGCCCGGATCGCCTCGCGACCTTCATAGCGGAAGATCAAATCGCCCGGCGCGGCCTCGGACTGGATGACGCCGTCTTCGGTGAAGCAGGCGGCGTAATCATCGACCTTCAACCGGTCACCGCTGACATTGTACCTCGCGATGGTATCGCGAATGGCTTCGCGCGCGAGGAGATGTTCGAGGGTCATTGCATCCAACTCCCAGTTTGGCAGCTCTCAGGTTAGTGCGGGGCCCGGATCACGACATCACCTGCCCGCCATCAACATTGATCGATTGGCCGGTGATATTTCGCGCCTCGTCCGATGCGAGGAACAGCGCGAGATTGGCCACATCCTCGGGCGTGGAGAACGCGCGGAGCGGCAGGGCCCCGGTCAGGCCAGCGCGAATGTCGTGTGCGGTCACGCCCTTTTCATCGGCGACGCGCGCCATGTAATCGACCATAAGCTGCGTCTCGATCGCTCCCGGCACGACGCAATTGCAGCGAATGCCAAACTCGCCGACTTCTTTGGCGATGACCTTGGTCAGCACCCTGAGCGCGGCCTTGGCGGCGGAATAATGGCTCTTGCGCACCATCCCGTCCCAGCCCGCACCGCTTGAAAAGTTGATGATGGCCCCGCTTTTGCGCGCCAGCATTGACCGGTTTAACACCTCTTTGCTGCACAGCATCGCCGCCATGCAATCAACCTTGTAGGTATCGAGGAAATTGTCGGCGGTCTGCTCCCAGATGAATTTGTCGGTGCCCGGCACGGCGGCGTTGTTCAACAGCACATCGACCTGGCCCCATTTTGCCATGGCAGCCTCGACCATCACGGCGACATCGGCTTCAACGGTAACATCGGCCTGAACCGCCACGGCATCAGCGCCAATCACCTTGGCCTCAGCCGCGACCAGTTCAAAACGTCGTGCAGCGAGCACCACCTTCGCCCCCTCCGCCACCAGCATCCGCGCCATGATCGGGCCGAGCCCCGTGCTCGCGCCGGTGACGATGGCGACTTTACCGGTGAAGCGATCGGCGCGGCTCATATGTCCAGAACCTTGCGCATCACATCATGGCTCCCCGGCGATCCATCGAGCGCGCGGTTTATCCGTTCGGCAATCCGCCAGCCGTCATCGGTGCGCACCAGCGCCCAGTGGTTCACCGCCGCGCGCCACAGATACCAGCGCTCGCCCTCTTTCAGGATCACCACCGAATAGCCCACAGCCTGCGCCGCATCACCATCAACGCTGATCTTCGGCGTGCCTGTCATATGCGCGCAGCCGGTGTTCACCAGATCAAGGTGCCCGGGCCAGCCATACATTCCGGCGATTTCATCTGGCGCTTCGAGCCGCTTGGTGCCGCCATCGGGCAGCGTGAAGCTATAGCCGCCGCCCGCCACCCACAGATCGCCCGCAGGCCCCGCCGTGGCGCTATCCACCAGCGGGCCGTAGCTGTTCAGCAGATTGAGAATTTCAAGCTGGTCCTCCGCCCGGCGGAGGCGCGCCTCAATCTCTAGTAGCCGCGCTTCTCGATCCAATCTTCGTTCTCCCCTGGCCGGTAGGTGACGCCCGGCGCGCGGCCCGATTTGGTCTGCAGATCGAAGCCAATCGCATCGGCCCCGCCTTCAATCGGCACGCCGAACGCCGAGAGCGCCCAGCTGGTCATGACATAGTGGCCGATGAGGAATACCAGATCCATCATCTGGTTCTGGCCAAGCGTTTTGGCGAGGGTCGCCCAGGTGGCATCGGTGATGTTGTTGGCGCCGATCAGTTCACCGCAAGCGGAAATGATCGCGACTTCTTCCTCGCTGAAGCTGTGCGCGCAATCAGGAAAATCGCGGATTTGGGCGATCTCTTCCATCGTTATCCCGGCGTTGATCGCATAGCCAACATGGTTGTGCCATTCGTAAGGCGAGTTCACGAGACAGGCGACCCGCAGCACAACAATCTCGAGCTGCCGGGTATTGAGCGTGTGCCCGGTCATGAAATACTTGCCCCAATGGCTGAACACCATGCCGAGCGGCGGATGGTTGGCCATCACGTTGATGATGTTGGTTTTTGAACCCTCTTCCCACGAATTGGGCTCACCCCAGAACGCCTGGACTTCGCGCGTGGCATCGGTCCAGCTGTCCTTGGGCGGCCACTTGATGCGGAATTCATTGGGAACGGTAGCCATGCGCCGGGTTTCCTGAAGGGTCTAGGGTTGTTGCCGCTGGTTTGGCGATTGCGCCGGATGGGTCAAGCGGTTGCGGGCGGCTATCGCCGTGGCGGAGGGTGCCGGGACAAAGACCGCCTTCATAGGCGAGCGGCAAACAACCTCAGGTTACGCTCCAGCCTGCATCGACGCACAGCACCTGATTGGTGACGAAACGCGCAGCCGGTGAGGCGAAATAGAGCACCGCGCCGGCTATATCCGCAGGCTCGCACATGCCGAGCGCGGGCATCCTGCGCGCCGGACCTTCCGCCGCAGGCCCTTTCGCTCCCATCGAGCCGGGCGTGCCGACACCGCCGGGGAGCACAGTGTTCACCGTGATGCCGTGTTCAGCCAGTTCGAGCGCGCTGGCCTTGGTCAGCGCCGCCAGTGCGCCCTTTGACCCCATATAGCTCGCCAGGCCTTTGATCGCCTGTCCGCGCAGGCTGCACGAGGCGACGTTGACGATGCGCCCGCCGTTGCCGCCCTCGACCATTGCCCGGCCGACTTCGCGCGTGAGCAAAAACGGCGCGCGGGCGTTGATCGCATTGTTGCGGTCCCATTCCGCCGCCGTGCCTTCGAGCAATAGCTGGCGGTCCTGAACCCCGGCGTTGTTGACCAGCACCCACGGCACGCCAAGCCAGCCGGTGATCGCCGCCACCATTTCGACAATCGATGCCTCATCGGCCAGTTCAACCGCGAAGGCATGCGCCTGTTGCCCGGCCCCGCGCAAGTCACCCGCCAGCGCCTCAGCCCTGGCGTAGTCGCGGTCGGCAATCGCCACCGTCGCGCCGGCATCGGCAAGCATCCGCACCATGCCTTCGCCGATGCCCATGGCCCCGCCGGTAACAATCGCCAGTCGGCCACCCAGAGCGAAAGCATTCATGCCGCCTTCTTGCTCCGGTCCTGCGCCTCAAGATTGAGCATCTCGGCGATGAGGAAAGCCAGTTCGAGCGATTGCGCGGCATTGAGGCGCGGGTCGCAGTGGGTGTGATAGCGGTCAGCAAGGGCCTCGTCAGTAATGGCAACCGCGCCGCCGGTGCATTCGGTGACGTTCTGCCCGGTCATCTCGATGTGGATGCCGCCGGCATGGGTGCCTTCGGTCCGGTGGACGGCGAAGAAGCCGCGCACTTCGGCGAGGATGCGCTCGAAGGGCCGCGTCTTGTAGCCGCTGGGGCTCTTGATGACGTTGCCGTGCATCGGATCGCACGACCAGACCACCGGATGGCCTTCACGCTCGACCGCGCGGATCAGGCGTGGCAGGCCGTCTTCAACCTTGTCATGCCCGAAGCGGCTGATCAGCGTCATCCGGCCAGCTTCACGCGCGGGATTGAGCGTATCAAGCATGTGCAGCAGGGCGTCGGGCTCAAGACTCGGGCCGCACTTCATGCCAATCGGATTGCCGACACCGCGCAGGAATTCGACATGCGCCGAGCCATCAAACCGCGTGCGATCACCAATCCACAACATGTGCGCCGAACAATCGTACCAATCGCCAGTGAGCGAGTCGCGGCGGGTCAGCGCCTGCTCATAGGGCAACAGCAGCGCCTCGTGGCTGGTGTAAAAGCTGGTGCCCTGAAGCTGCGGCACGGTGTCGGGATCGATCCCGCAGGCCTGCATGAAATCGAGCGATTCACCGATGCGGGTGGAGATTTCGGCGAACTTTGCCGCCCACGGGCTGCGGCCCATGAAATCGAGCGTCCACTTGTGCACCTGCCGCAGGTTGGCATAGCCGCCGTGCGAAAACGCGCGGAGCAGGTTCAGCGTCGCGGCGGACTGGCTGTAGGCCTGAACCATCCGCTGCGGATCATTGCGGCGCGTCGCGGGATCGAATTCAGGCCCGTTGATGATATCGCCAAAGTATGATGGAAGTTCCTGATTATCAATCACTTCGGTCTGCGCCGAACGCGGCTTGGCGAACTGCCCCGCCATCCGCCCAACCTTGACCACCGGCTGCTTGGAGGCGAATGTCAGCGCCACAGCCATTTGCAAAAGCACGCGGAACGTGTCGCGGATGTTATCAGGATGGAACTCGGCGAAGCTCTCGGCGCAGTCACCGCCCTGAAGCAAAAATCCCTTGCCCGCCGCAACTTCAGCCAGATCAGCCTTCAGCGCGCGTGCTTCCCCGGCAAAAACCAGCGGCGGATAGTTGAGCAGCGTCTTTTCCACCCGCGCCAGTTCATCGGCATCGCCATATTCAGGCACATGCCGCGCTTCCTGCGCCTTCCAGCTTTCCGGGTTCCAATTCGATGCCACGTCGCCAACTCCTGTTCGGGCTGGCCCCATAGCCCCGTGGGGTGGCGAATGCAAAATGTCGGTGGTGCTAGAGCAAATTGCGCGAAATCTGAATCGTCATTCCGGCGAAGGCCGGAACCCAGCACAGAAAACAGTGTCGTCGCATGGCGACGTCGTTTGTCTGCGCGGGCTGGGTCCCGGCCTGCGCCGGGATGACGGGTGGTTCAGATTTTTCGCACGATGCTCTAAAGAAAACCGGTGGACTATTTGTTCGTATTAGCCGCCGTTACCGCCAGCTGCGGCAGCACTGCCAGCCGCCAGCTCTTGCCCTTCACCAGATACTTCGCCGCGAGTGCCTGCATTGCTGCGGGCGTGGTCACGGTTGAATCGGGGAGCAGTGTGCGGACCGCCGAATAGCGTCTCGGATCGGTGGTCGCACCCTCGATCTGACTCATGAAGAAGTTTGATCCGGTATAGGCTCGGGTGATCAGCTGGCGGAGCGGTTCGGTCACCCGGACCAGCTCGTCGCTGGTCGGCGGATTGGCCACAAGGTCAGCGGCGATCTCGTCTGCCACCTCATAGAAGGCGGGAGCGTCCTTGGGTTGAAGCTGCGCGAGCGCGGTGATCTGCCCGCCCGAAACAAGATCGACCGGCCAGCTCGAATAGACTTGCGGCGAATAGGACGCGCCCAGCTTTTCGCGCATCCGGTCGAGCAGGCGGTTCGAAAAAACCTCGGCCAAAATGCGCAACTGGCGCGATTCCCTGACCGCTGCAACGCCGCCGCCGGTGGGCCAGAACACCATCGCTGCTGATTGCGCGGCGTCGCCGTGATGGGTGAGCACGATCGGCGCAGCCCCGCCCAGCGGCACTGCGGTTGATGCCAGGGCGAGCGGGTGTGCGAGCGGCACGCGCGGTTTCAGCGCGCCGAATGTGCGCGCCAGGGCCGCCACCGTCTGATCATGATCGATATCGCCGAACACCTGGACTTCGACCGGGCCTGAAAGCAGGATCGACTCCCAAACCTTGCGGAACCGTTCGGGCGTCACCGCTTCAACTTCGGCGGGCAGCGGCATGCGGTAGCGCGGATCGCGCCCGCGCTGGAGCCAATCGAGATCGCGGCTGAGCACGCCGTTGGGCGATGTCGCCAGCGCATCATATTGCAGCCGCGACTGCGCCTTGGCGCGCACCAGCGGATTGGTATCCCAGCGCGGCTGCGAAAGCTTGGCGGCGAACAGGTAAAGCTGATCAGCCAGATCATCGCGCCGGGTATCGCCCGAGAACGAGAACGTGCCATCGGCAATGCGGAAGGCAAAGCCCATCTTGCGGCCGGTGGAAATCCGGTCGAGCTCCTCTTCGCCAAGGCTGCCCACCCCGACATTGATCAGCGCCGCCTGCCCCAGCGCGATCACTGGCGCATCGGTATTGACGAACGAGCGGTAACCCGCGCCGAATCGCACCTTGACGGTAACCCGCCCGGGCTCGTCTTCGGTCGGCCAGATCTGCGCTTTCACCCCATTGGCAAAATCGATCTGTTCAATCCCGACGAGGCCGGTGGGGGTAATTGTCGTCGGCTGCGCTTCAGCGCCGATGGGGGGCAGATCGGCAAAGCTCACCGGCTTGCTGTCAATCCGCGCCGAAGCATCGGCGGCGACCGGAGCGGCCATCGCCTGGCGCAGCGCGTCAACCGTAACCTCGCCGGCAGCAGGCGTCACCATGAACGCGCGGGTGACAGTCCCGGCGAACTGGCTGCGGGTATGCGCGAGCACCGCCTCGGGCGTGAACAGGGCCTTTGAACGGTCAAAAATACCAAGCACGGTTTCAGGCGCGGCAACGGTCTCGCGGATATCGAGCGCCTGAACTATTTCGTCGGCAAGGTTGGCGCCCGGCTGCAGTTCGCGCTGTTCCACGCCGTTGACATAGACGATGCGCATCTCGGCAAGTTCGCGGTCAATTTCTTCGCGGGTTGGCGGCGATGCGAGCGCATCGGCAATAACCCCGCGAACATCCCTTACTGCCGCCTTCCAGTCGTTGTTGATCGGCTGAACGGTCACGTAAGTGGCGTCCGAAGACCGGCTGATCTTCTGGCCATCAACCTGCGCGACAAGGAACGATCCGCCCTTGCGCGCGCGCGATTCAAGGCGGCGGTTGATAATCGCCACGGCAACGTGATCGATCATCAGTCCCTGGTTATAGGCAATCGAATCGTTCACCTGCTTCCACGGCCGCAGCACCGACCAGGTAACGGTTCGCGGCAGGTCAGGCTCGACCCGGAAGCCCGCCGTGCCGATCGGAGACGTGGGCGTACCCGGCCCCGCCAAGGCACCAGGCCCCGCCAAGGCATCAGGCCCGGCCTCAGGCGTGCCGAATGATGGTGTTGCGACATGCGGGCCGTTTACCGGCCAATTGGAAAACCATTTGCTCACCAGCGCCTCAAGCGCCTTGGCGTCGGCATCCCCGGCGACGATTACCACGGTGTTTTCGGGCCGGTACCAGCGATCATGAAAGGCGCGGATTGACGCTTCGGTGGCGGCATTAAGCGTTTCTTCGGTGCCGATCGGATCGCGGCGGGAGATCGGCTGCCCGGCGTAGATCGTATCGCGCAGCGCGTGATCAATGCGTTCCGCCGCGCCGCCGTGCTCGCGTTTTTCCGCCAGCACGATCGGCAAATCGGTTTTTACATTGGCGGCGCTCAGCGTCGGCGAAATGACCATGCCGGAAAGGTATTTGAAGCTTTCATCGATGGTTTCGGGCGTCGCACCGGGAAGGTCGATCTTGAAGGTGGTGCTGGTCGGCGACGTTTCGGCATTGGTATCCGAGCCAAAGGTCGCGCCGAGCCGCTGCCACGCCGGGATTGCCTCGCCATCGGCCAGATACTTTGACTGGCGGAACACCAGATGCTCGATGAAATGGGCATAGCCGCGCTCGCTGTCGCTCTCGTTGAGCGAGCCCGCGTCAACCCGCACCCGCAGCGAAATCTGACCCGGCGGCACACCATTGTGGCGGACGGCATAGCGCAGGCCATTGGCCAATTCGCCGAAGGTCCATTCCTTGTCCTGCGGCACGTCGCTGCCGCGGTAGAGCCATGGGCCGGGATCTGCCGGGGCGACAACGACCGGGACGGGCTTCGGCTTGGCATCAGCGGCAGGGCCGCAGAACAACAAAGCGAGTGGCAGCAGGGCTGCAAGGCGGGGGGCTGACATATGGGCGGCAGGGGCACGGAGGCTTGGTGTCATGCCCGCTCTATAGGTGCGGTGTTTATGAAGGACCAGTGAATAGCCCTGTTATGAACAGAGTCACTTCCGTCCGGCAAGCCAGCGCGGACGCAAGCGCGCGATCGCCAATAGCAGCGTCGGCACCGCCATGGTCAGGATGATGTCCTTCATGCCCTCGCCGTACTGCTCGGCAGGCACCGGCCAGCGCTCGATCGCCAGATCGACCCATTCGTTGCCCAGTTCGAGCGCCAGGGCCGCCGCCCACGGCCACCAGCTCGCCAGCGAACGGCGCAGCAGCGCCGCCACCGCGATTTGCACCAGCAGTCCGGCAAATATGTGCAAGGCGTCATCCGAAAACGAAATCGCGTGTTCGATGAAGGTTTTGATCTGGTACCAGCCGGTTGCCATGCGCGGGGTCATCCGCGTTTCCTAGGGGCAGGTTCCGCCGCCGTCAAAACCGGGTTTGGCCCAGTGCCCCTTCCACCGCGCCATGCCCTCCAACGCGCCATGCCCTCCAACGCGCCATACCCCCCAACGCGCCATACCCCTTGCCCCCCCAACCGCGCGCGCCTACATGAGGGCTCATGTTTATAGAAACCCAGACCACACCCAATCCCGCCGTGCTCAAATTCCTGCCCGGGCGCGAAGTCATGCCCGCTGGCACCCGCGAATTCGCCAATGAGGAAGATGCTGCGGCAAGCCCGCTGGCCGATGCGCTGTTCAGCCTGGGCGATGTTACCGGGGTTTTTTATGGCCGCGATTTCATTTCGATCACGGCTGGCGAAGGCGTCAACTGGAACGACCTCAAGCCGCAGGTTGTCGCCATGCTGCTCGATCATTTTGTCTCGGAAGCACCGCTGTTTTCAGCCCCTTCTGCCAGCGGAATCTCGGTTCCAGCCGAAGACGCGCTATTTGAAGACGATGCGGCGGATGCCGACATTGTCGAGCAGATCAAGGATCTGATCGAAACCCGCGTGCGGCCCGCCGTGGCCAACGATGGCGGCGACATCGTCTATCGGGGCTTCCGCGAAGGCGTGGTTTACCTTGCGATGCAGGGGGCCTGTTCGGGCTGCCCAAGCTCTGCGGCGACGCTGAAGAACGGCATCGAAAGCCTGCTCAAGCACTACGTCCCCGAAGTCACCGAAGTCCGCGCTGCCTGAGCGCCATGCGCAGGCTGGTGATCGACTGCGCGACTGACGCCTGCTCAGTAGCGCTATTCGATGACCGCACGCTGCTTGGCGGCGATTATCGCGAGCTCGGGCGCGGCCATGCCGAGGCGCTGGTGCCGATGATCGCCGCGCTGCCGGGCAAAGGGCGCGGCGACCTGATTGCCGTATCGCTGGGACCGGGAAGCTTCACGGGGGTTCGCGTGGGGATTGCCGCGGCCCGGGCGCTGGGCCTGGCGTGGAAAATTGCGGTATTCGGCTATCCGACGCTGGCATTGGTTGCAGCGCAGGGCCGGGCGGCGCGCGGCCCTGAGCCTATGACTCAGCCTATGACTCAGCCTATGACTCAGCCGATGACTGCGGCGATGACTGTGGCGATGACTGTGGCGATGACCGGCGGGCATGGCGAATGGTTCATGCAAGAATTTGACGCGGCGGGCGACCCGGCCACTGCTCTTGCCTCGCTAAGCCCAGAAACGGCCGCGGGCACCGCGCGTTGCGAACACATCGCCGGCAGTCAGGCCGAAGCGCTGGCGGCCTTGCGCGGGCATGGCATGGCGCACAGCCTGCTTCCCGATGCACGGCAGTTCTGGCTGCTCCCGCAGCATCTTCTCACCCGCGATGTTACGCCGATCTATGGCCGCGCGCCTGATGCGCGGCTGCCAGGTTCGCCAGCGCCGGTCACGCCCGCGTGACCATCCAGCTCGATCAGGTCGATCAGATCATGGCGGTGATGGCGCTGGCTTTCGACCCTGCGTGGGGTGAGCAATGGAGTCGCCGCCAGGTTGAAGACGCGCTGCTGATCGGCAATTGCCACTGCCTGCTCGCAAATGAAGCGGGGGCGAGCCCGGCTGAAGGTGAAGGCGTGGCAGGCTTCTCGCTTTCACGCGCCGGTTACGAAGAAGAGGAACTGCTGCTGTTTGCCGTGACCCCGGAATTTCGCAGCAAAGGCATCGGTGCGCGGCTGCTAACCCGCTTTGCCCAGGCGGCGCGCGCGCGGGGAGCAAAGCGGCTGCTACTTGAAATGCGGCGCGGAAATCGGGCTGAGGCTCTGTATAGCGCGCAAGGGTTCACCCCTATCGGCGTGCGACCAAACTATTATCGCACGCCATCGGGCGGGCGGATCGATGCGATAACTTTCGCCTGTACTTGTGAGTAGCAATTGGAGCGGCGGTTAGTTGAACGGCATGATTTATACAATAATTGCGATTAATTGTGCCTTCTGTGCTTGCCATCAATAGACAAATTGCTATGGACCCAGGCATTCGGTGACACAACGCTCACCGCCTGAAACCCGGAGCAATAACCGGTCCGGTCGCAAATGAAGGAAATATCCATGGACTCTATGCAGAGCGATATGAATGAAACGCTCATCACGTTGACGTCGGACATTGTTGCCGCACACGTCAGCAACAACAATGTTTCTTCTGATGAAGTCGCCGCGCTTATCAGCAATGTTTACAAGGCGCTTGCCGGACTTGGCGCGCCCGCCGAACCTGAAGCCGCGCCGCTTAAACCCGCCGTTTCGGCGCGCGCATCGGTCAAGCCCGACAAGGTTACCTGCATGGACTGCGGCATGGAACTGCAGATGCTCAAGCGCCACCTTTCAACCCATCACGGCATGAGCGTTGATGAATACAAGGCAAAGTGGGGCCTTGCGGCTGATCACGCGATGGTCGCCCCCAACTATGCCGACCGCCGCCGTGACCTGGCCAAGAAGATTGGCCTTGGCCGCAAGCTCGGCACCAAAATGCCGAAGAAGGCGCAGCCGCCAAAGGTTCCCGCCAAGCGTGGCCGTCCGCCCAAGGCGAAGTAAGGACGCGAAGCCGTTGTCCACGTTAGCGTGGAAGCGGCTCCGGCCCGCTCCCCCGCCCACCCCCCGGCCACCCCCCGGCCACCCCCCGGCCACCCATAGCCTGCTATTTTAGGGCGGCCGGGCGGGGGAGTGGGCCGGAGCCGCAAGGCCAAGCCGGATGGCCTGGCCGCACCAGACAATGAATCGTCATTGCACAAAGACCTCGCGGGCCTCATATCCCGCGAGGTTTTTCTTTTCCCGGTGAAGGCGCGCACGTGCAACAGACCATCGACGTCGAAGCCCTCTGTGCTGAACGCGGCCTGCGGATTACCGAACAGCGCCGGGTGATCGCCCGCGTGCTGTCCGCCAGCACCGACCACCCCGATGTCGATAAACTCCACGAACGCGCCAGCGCGATCGACAAGGGCATTTCAATCGCCACGGTCTATCGCACCGTGCGGCTGTTTGAAGAGGCAGGCATCCTTGATCGCCACGATTTTGGCGACGGCCGCGCGCGCTATGAAGCCGCGCCCGAGGCGCACCACGATCACATGATCGACGTCGAAACGGGCAAGGTCATCGAATTCGTCGATCCCGAACTGGAGGCGCTGCAACGCCAGATCGCCGAGCGGCTGGGATATCGGCTGGTCGATCACCGGATGGAACTGTTCGGGGTGAAACTGACCCGCGATCCGCCGGGATCCGCCGGTTCGGAATGATGCCAGGCTGGTGAGCACGCTCGTTGCAACGCTGCCAAAAAGAATAGGCGCTTTCGGGGCAATCCGGATCATCGTCCGCATTGCAGCGATGATCGCCCTGTTGCTGGCCTGCCTGCCGTTCTATTATTTTTGCCATGCGCTGCGCCGCAAGAACCCGTGGCCGCGCCGCTTCCTCGCCGCGCTGGGCTGGATCGCCGGCCTGCAGATCAGGGTAGCGGGCGAGCGGCCAGGGCCCGGAGCATTCCTCATCGCCAACCACGTCAGCTGGATTGATGTGCCCGCCATCGCTGCGGTGACCGGCAGCGCTTTCGTCGGCCATGACGGTCTCTCCTCAACCCCGCTGCTCAAGCACCTCTGCGCGATGAACAACACAGTTTTCATCGCCCGCCATGATCGCACCAGCGTCCAGACCCAGATCGAAGACATCCGCCGCGCACTGCGCGATACCGGCGCGCTGACCATCTTCCCCGAAGGCACCACCAGCGACGGCACCGGCCTGCTGCCGTTCAAGTCTTCGCTGCTATCGGCGCTCGAACCGGTTCCCGAAGGCGTCAGCGTCGTGCCGGTCCTGCTCGATTATGGCGATGAGGCGGCGGATATCGCCTGGGTCGGCACCGAACACGGCGTAACAAACTTCCTGCGCATTCTCGCACGGCGGCGCAAACTGAAGCTGAGCTTGCGGTTTCTCCCCCGGCTGGAAGGGGAGGCTGTGAAGCACCGCAAGGCGATGGCGGCGACGGCGCGGGCGGCGATTGGTGGGGCTTTGAATTGAGGTTTGCGTATATAGACGGCACCAGCCCGCTCCCCCGCCCGGCCACCCCCAAGATATCCTGTCGGGGGGCCGGGCGGGGGAGCGG
>JANLOZ010000040.1:0-2082 GCA_031366845.1 Novosphingobium sp.
TGCCGCCCCGGCAGCATGATCGGCGCGCCGCTCATCTTGCCCGCGAGCTTGAGGAAGGCGATGACCGAGCCCGAGAAGGTGATCGCACCGATGGCGATGCCGAGCCCCATTTCGATACGGCTTTGCGCTTCGATAATCCCGTCCGGCCCGGCAATGCCGAAGGCGGTGGGGTTAAGGTAGGCAGCCCAGCCGACCAGCACGGCGGCCATGCCGACGAGGCTGTGGAACGCCGCAACCAGTTGCGGCATGTCGGTCATCTTGATGCGTTTGGCGGTGAACCAGCCGATTGCACCGCCAATGGCGATGGCGGCGAGGATTTCGCCGAAGGAAGCAAAGTCCGGCACCTGCTGGAGGCCATGCTCGATCGCAGCGGGCGTATCGCCATAAGGATTCGTTGCCATTGGGAAATGCACGACCAGCGTCGTCACCACCGCAATCGCCATGCCGATCATACCGAAGCGGTTGCCGCGTTGCGAAGTGCTTGGGCTAGACAGCCCGCGCAGCGCGAAGATGAACAGGATGCCCGAGAGCAGGTAGGCCATCATGGCCCATGCGGGGGTGGCGATGTGCTCCATTATCTCCCCTCCCCTTCAGGGGAGGGGCTGGGGGTGGGGTCTGTCCCCAGCCACCAACGCTGCGTGATGAGGACAGACCCCACCCCAACCCCTCCCCTGAAGAGGAGGGGCTTTTGAGCGTTGCGCCGCAGCATCACTTCTTTTCCTTCTTCTTGTACATCGCCAGCATCCGCGCCGTCACCGCAAAGCCGCCGAAGATGTTGACGCTGGCGAGTACCACCGCCAGCAGCCCCAGCCACTTCGAGGTCGTGCTGCCGGCCGCCGCGCTGGCAATCAGCGCGCCCACCACAATCACCGAAGAAATCGCATTGGTCACCGCCATCAAAGGCGTGTGCAAGGCCGGGGTGACCGACCAGACGACGTAATAGCCCACGAAACAGGCCATGACGAAGATCGAGAGGATTGAGATGAAGTCCATTGTTTTCCTCAATAATCCTTACGCGGCCAAGCGACGCGGCGGCGGAACGGAACGCCCCATTTCCTCGGCAGCCTCGATCCAGCAGCCAATAGCGTCGTAGATATTGTCAAGCGCCTCTTGCGGCGTTTCTCCGTCAGAACGACAGCCGGGCAGTTCAGGCGCGATGGCAGTAAATCCGCCGCCATCGGCAGCCGACAGTGGCACGATGTCCACTTCATAATCCTGCGGGTTCATCTATTTGCTCCTTGCACGGCATCGATTAACTTGATCAGGTCACTAGCACGATCAATCGACGCCACACCTCAATGCACCCCCGTTTTGGTGTGACGACCCCCACAGTTTGCGCCACTAAACTGCCTACTTCCGAACCAGAAACATCCTTCACTCCGCCGCATCCCGCACCGGATGGGTCATATCGCCATACCCAGCTAGCAGTCCCGCTACCGAAATGTCTTCGTCAATTTCATCCCAATGAATACCGCTCGGGCTTAGGAAAAAATCCATCCTCTGCGCCGGAGTCGCGTGGAACAGGCGCGGGAACCATGCGAGGGGCACGCCCACAGTGCGGGCGTCTTCCAGATCGACCCACAGCATGTCTTCGTCGCAACGGACGGCTTTTGGTCTAGGCGGAAAAGTGTGCATTCCAAGCCTCTTCAATCTGCGCGCGATGGTCTTCGACAATCTTGATCAACCGCCGGATTTCATGCGCGCTGAAACCGTTATTATAGGCCAGCTTGACCTGCGGATACAGCCAGAACTTCGCATCGACATCGGTTTTGGCAACGTGAATGTGGATCGGCTCACGCGGTGCTCCCTCATAGGAATAGAAGTGGAACCGCATTCCTTCGAGGCAGAACACCAAAGGCATCAGCTTGCCAACAACCGCCCACTCACAACTTTCCCGCCCCCGGTCAGCCGCACCGCATCGCCAATCTCTTCATCCAGCACCGGCTTGCCGGCATCCTTGTCCCAGAACGCCGAGAGGAAATTGTACAAATTCCGCGAATAGAGCGCCGAGCTATCCGTCGCCAGCTTCGCAGGCGTGTTCGAATAGCCCATGATCTTCACCCCGTGGCGCAGGGTAACCTC
>JANLOZ010000064.1:0-7077 GCA_031366845.1 Novosphingobium sp.
TACTTCAAGCCCGGCAAGGAAATGCGCGCGCGCCTCAACACTGCTTGACCTGTGCGGGTTAGGCGGCAACTGCCCGCTCCTGGCCCGCACCACTCCACCTTCATCCAATACAGCGCGCACAGTTGCTGCATCGCCCGCAATCTGCCAATCGCGTCCTGCGCGGACGTGGCGGAACCGGTAGACGCCAGGGACTTAAAATCCCTTGATCTTTGATCGTGCGGGTTCGAGTCCCGCCGTCCGCACCAAGCGAAGCTGATCCGATGAGGACGAGCGAGCCGGTGCCTCCTTGGATACAGCGCCGCTAAATCAAACCCTAACGCCCGATTAGCCATGGTCTGAAACAACGTTTTCAAACTGTTGTGGCAGATTTCCCATGCCAGCTTGCACGTCCGCGCGCTGGAACGGGGGAATTCATGGCGGGGAGCGAATTGATTGGGCCGCCCGGCGGCCTCGAGAAGCGCGAAACGCCGCGTTACGTGCTGCTTCTGCGGCCGGCAAAGGTCGTGACGCAAACCGGCGAGTATCTGTGCATCCTGCGCGATGTTGCGAGCAAAGGCGTGCGGCTTCGGCTGTTTCATCCGCTGCCAAACGATGCGCAGATGGTGCTCGAACTGTCGAATGGCGATCGCTACGAGGTTGAAAAGATCTGGGAACGCGATGACCAGGCGGGGTTCAATTTTGTCCACCGCGCCGAACTTGCCCATTTGCTGGAGGAGCGCAGCCGGTTTCGCAAACGGCAGGTGCGGTTGCGGCTGGAACTGCCCGGGTATGTAACTGCAGGGGGGATCAGCAGCCCGGCCATGCTGCATGATCTGTCACAGCAAGGTGGACGCATTCATGCCTCTGTGCCGCTGGCGATCAATCAGCACGTTCACATCATGGCCAAAGGTCTGCCGCCACGCGATGCCAAGGTCCGCTGGCGCCGTGCAACCCCGAGCGGCACCGAGGCCGGCCTGGTGTTCGAACAAACCTTCAGGCTCGACCAACTGGCGAAACTCGCCGCTGTGCTTCAGCCTTTTGAAGTGCCTGTGCCGGGCGATGACGATAGGCTGTTTGGCCAGCGTAAGACTGCATAGAGTCTTTCCGGAGCGAGCCGGTGCCGATCCGATGGTAATCGCTAAAAAACCCTGGCAGTGGTTGGAAGTGATTTTGCTTTAGCTGACCGAAGGATCGGTCGCTTGTGCAAGTGCCAGTCGGCGGCGGCGCACGGCTGGCGGCAGGTCTGCCAGAGCTCCGGCAGGCGGTCGAAGGTTGCCTGCGGGAACGCTCGCCATCTGCGGACCACCTGGCGCGCGTCCGGCCTGGTCAGATTTATGGCGCTGTCGTCGCGCGTAGAACGCCCAGGCGAGAACCGGCAGAATGTACCACACCGATTGCCGCATCAGCGAGATCACCTGACCATCGCGGAAACTGACGACCAGCGACGGGTAAAAGCACAAATAGCCCAGCGCGAACAAGATGCCTGAGCGGCCCACAGCAAATTTTTCATAAAGCTTGCCAAGCAGGTAGCCCGCCAGGCCGCACCACAGGATCACGCCCAGCCAGCCGAGCGCAAACCAGCCCTCGCCGGGCAGCGATTTGGTCATGCCGATGGGAAAGCCATAGTCGAACAGGCGGATTTGCGGGAACGGTTCGGCGTCGGGCTTACCCGGCCACAGCACCCGCGGTATCGGTGCCACGAACACTTCGAGATTATCGAGAAAGTAGTCGTAGGTGTGCGACTTTGCCGGGACTGCCGCGACGATATATTCGAGAAACGCGACATTGGCGTAGTCCATCGAAGCGAGAAACCGGTCGTCGCGTCGGCGGTCAGTCACCCAGCTTTGCGACGCCTTGCTCTGCAGCAATCCGCGCACCGAAGCCCCGCGATCATCGCCGACCGATCGAAACAGGAAAATGGCTGCCAGGACAACGGCAATAACCTTGAAATTTGGCAGTTTGATCCTTTTTTCATAGGCATAGAGCAGCGCCAGGGTGACCATGCAGGCAATGAACGGCCCGCGCCCACCGGTTCCGGCACGGATCGTCACAAAAGCTGCCAGCGGCAGGAACGACAACAGCCGATAGCGAAAGACCCAGACGAACAGGGCACTGAGCGGGGCGGCGAGCATCTGGGCATCAAAGATATAGCCGTTGCTGGTCGTGTTGAGATAGTGGCCCGATTCGCGGCTCATCTTCATCGTGAACTCAAGATCGCCATTTGCTATCTGATAGCCGCGCAGCAGCGAATAGAGCGCGATCGGCCCAAACAGCGCGGCAACCACCAAGAACGCCTGGCGCTTGGACCGGCGCTCGTTTTCGTGCACTTCGCTCGAGAGAAAATGCATCGGCGACGAACCGACCTGGGTGCTGACCACGGTGAACACGACAAACCCGAGCATCGACACCAGAATGGCGGTGAGCTTGACCTCCGCCGTCGGATAGAGCCGGTACATTTCGTAAAGCCCGACATCGAACACCATATAGTAGGCGAGCAGCGGGCGGACCACGAAAACCAGCATGTGGAATGCTGCGTAAACAGCCGCTGGATGGTAAATCGAAAAGCACGGCCGCGTTACCAGATAGGCGCCGACGGCGATGAACACCGCGACCTGCATATAGAGTGCGACCAGATACACCGCGCTGACATTCCCCACCTTAGCCTGCGCGCGGCTATGCGGGGGTTTGGTTCCGGTTGCAAGCAGGTGTCAGCAGCGCAAACCGAACAGCACCGCGCCGCAATCAGGTTCAGGTTCAGGTTGGCAGGCTCAGGCTGGTTTGAAACCCAGCGCCACGCCGTTCATGCACTAGCGCAGGCCGGTGGGCTTTGGTCCATCATCAAACACGTGGCCCAGATGCCCGCCACAGCGCGCGCAGTGGATTTCGGTGCGGCCAAAATCGCTAGAGGTCAGCACCGCGCCCGGCAGCGGTTTCCAGAAGCTCGGCCAGCCGGTGCCGCTTTCAAACTTGGTGCTCGATGCATAGAGCGGATTGCCATCGGCTATGCAGGTGAAGATGCCGATGCGGTGTTCCTTGAGCAACGGTGAGGAGCCGGGATATTCGGTCCCCTGTTCGCGCAGGATGTGAAATTGCTCTGGCGTCAGCCGCTTGCGCCATTCGGCCTCGGTGAAATGAACCGGATAGGCCTTGGCTTGCGCCGCGCCGCCACCGCAAGCGGCAAGCGCGGGCACGGCAACGCCCGCGCCCAGCCAGGCAAGCAGATTGCGGCGATTGGTGCTCAGTTGATTCGGCGCGAGGTCAGACATTGCAAATACCTTTCTCAGCCCAGCCCGGGGCTAACATAGGCATTCGAGGCGGCGAGACCAAGGGTTACAGTTAAGCTGGCTGCAATCGCGCCTTTTTTACCTTGCGGCCTTGCGGTCCCGATTTCATCACCCGGCGGCGAAACAGGCTCGCGCCCATGTTGACGAACAGCGCCACCCAGGCGGCCTGCCAGCCCAGCGCGATCAGATGCGGCATGAGCGAAGCTTCCTGCGCGCCGCGGCTGAGCATGGCGAAGGGCGAGCTGAACGGAATGGCCTCGGCAATGAACGACATCGTCGATCCGGGCATCGCGGTGGCAAAGGTGGCGAAGAAGAACACCACCAGTTGCGACATCGAAACCGGCATCGACAGCGTCTGCACCTCGCGCACCGTGGTCGCCATCGAACCGATGGTCAGGAACACCGAGCCCAGAAGCAGATAGGCCATGGCGAAATAGACGATGCCAAGGCCGATATAGCTCGGCCAGCCGATGGCCGGCGCGGCGAATTGGCCCAAAGTGTGCCCGGTAGCCAGGGCATAACCGCCATAGACCGTCCCCCAGACCGAAATCCCGACGAACGATATGCCGAGCATGGCGAACAGTTTGCCATAGAACACCGCGTCCATCGGTATTGCGGCGGCGAGTACTTCGATCATCTTGTTGGCCTTTTCCTCGACCAGGTTCGACAGCACCATCCCGGCGAGCAGCATGGTCAGCAGGAACAGCAGCATCTGCGCCGATTGCGCGGTGTGCATCCGCCCCTGCCGGTCCGCCGCATTGCTGGTGGCGATAGGCGCGAGCGCGACCTCGGGGAAGGTTTGCGGGCCTTTGCCAGCCGCCTGCGCGGCGATCAGCGAGATCGGTGCCTGCCAGGCGTTGATCTGGCCGGGTGTGCCGGTGAGCACCGGATGGTTCGGTGTGCCCGAAACAATCGCCGCGACATTGCCGCGCTGGTCCTTGAGCAGCGCCGCAGGATCGGTGGCGCCCGACTGAAGCGTCTGCACCGCGACCATCTCGGGCGTAGCGTTGCCAGTTCTTGGCGCGAGCAGCTTGTCCGCCGCGATCATTGCCCTGGTATCGCTTGCGCTCATCGCCACGCCGATCGAAGTGCGCATCGTCGTTGACTCGACCTTGTGACCAACGCTGCCCGCCGCCACGCCGACGATCACCGGGAACAGCGGCCCGAGCAGGAAGAAAAAGAAGGAACGGCTGAACAGGATCGCGCTGAAATCGCGCCGCGCGACGATCATCGCTGCCCGCAATGTGCTGAGGCGCCCCTGGCTGTGCTCGGTGCTCATCGGCCTTGCTCCTCGGGCGATAGTTCAAGTGCGCGTGCGGCGGCTTCACCGGCGATGGCGACGAAAGCATCGTGCAATCCGGCACGCTCGATGGAGAGCGAAAGGATCCCCGCCTCGCCTTCTATCAACGCGCGCAACAAAGGCTCGATGCCGGTGTCGGGCAGCGGAAAATACCAGAATGACGAGCCATTGGCCTTGCGCTCGCAGCGGGCATCGGCGGGCAGGGCGGCACGCCACAGGCCATCACCCACTCGGGTTTCGAGCCGTACCTGCGCCGCAATACGGTCGCGTGCGACGTCAACCGGTCCGGCAAAAGGCACCTTGCCGCCGGCGATAATCGCCACCGAATCGCACAGCCGCTCAGCATGGGCGATCACATGCGTGGAAAAGATCACCGTGGTCCCGCGCTCGGCAAGACCGCGTATCATCTTTTCAAGCTTGCCCTGATTGAGCGCATCGAGGCCCGAGAACGGTTCATCGAACACCACCAGCCGGGGTTCGTGCACCAGTGTCGCCAGCAATTGCACCTGCTGCGCCATGCCTTTTGACAGCTGACGGATCTGGCGATCAATCGCATAGCCGAGCCCATGCTCCTCGAGCATAAGCTTGCCCCGGCGCTTGCCCTCAGCCAGCGGCAGCCCTCGTAGCGCGCCGATATAGGCGATCGCCTCATAGGTCTTCATCGCCGGATACAACCCGCGCTCTTCGGGCAGATAGCCGATCCGGTGGGCAACATCGTGCGGCCGCTCACAGCCGAGAATACGGCGGTAACCTTCGTCGGGATCGATAATCCCCAGCAGCATCCGCAGCGTCGTGGTTTTGCCCGCTCCGTTCGGCCCCAGCACGCCATATATCGCCCCTTCGGGCACCGTCAGATCAACCCCGTCCACTGCAGTGAAGCCGTCAAAGCTTTTGACCAGCCCGCGCGCCTCGATGGCGAGGGGGCGGTTCTCCATTTCAGCGGGGGCGCTCGCGCTGGCAGCAGCCTGCCAATTACCTGTTTCCATGTTCATGGGTTGGCGCAATAACCCATGCCTGTGAAGAGGAGCGCGCCAAGTTTGGTTAATGAGCAGGTAACCCTTGGCTTTAAGCAGGCGCTGGTCGCCGAGGCGCAGCGGCTGGGCTTTGCTGCCTGCGGAATTGCGGCGGCGCGTGAGGATCCGGCGCGCGCCGCGCGGCTGGGCGAATGGCTCGGGCAGGGCATGCACGGCCAGATGGAATGGATGAAGGGCCGCGAGCTTCATCGCCGTTCACCGCAGGGACTTTGGCCCGAGGCGCGCTCTGTGGTCGCTTTGGGGATGAGCTATGCCCCTGCGGGCGATCCACTGGAAATGGCCGCGCACCCGGCACGCGGCTGGATTTCCGCCTATGCCAAGGGCGCAGATTACCATGATGTGGTGAAAAAGGCGCTCAAGGCGCTCGCCCGCTGGATGGTGGCGGAGGCGGAAAGGTGCGGGCTGGGCGATGCCGGGGTGAAAGTTTTCGTCGATACCGCGCCGGTGATGGAAAAGCCGCTGGGCGAGGCGGCCGGGCTCGGCTGGCAGGGCAAGCATACCAATCTGGTCAGCCGCGAGCATGGCTCATGGCTGTTCCTCGGCGCGATCTACACCACGCTCGATCTGCCGCCGGATGCGACCGGACAGGACCGCTGCGGATCGTGCAACGCCTGCCAGACCGCCTGCCCAACCAATGCCTTCCCCGCACCTTACCGCCTCGATGCGCGGCGCTGCATTTCGTACCTGACGATCGAGCACAAGGGGCCGGTGCCGCTGGAATTTCGCGCGGCGCTGGGCAACCGCATCTATGGCTGTGATGATTGCCTGGCCGTCTGCCCATGGAACAAATTCGCCGAGGCAGCGGCGACAAACAAAGCCTTCCTCCCGCGCGGCGAACTTTCAGCGCCGAGACTTGGGGATCTGCTCGCGCTCGATGATGCGGGGTTTCGCAAGCTGTTTTCGGGCTCCCCAATCAAACGCATCGGGCGCGACAGGTTTATCCGCAACTGTCTCTACGCAGCAGGGAACAGCGGTGATGCGGGGTTGCTCGGGACCGTGGAGGGTCTGCTGAAAGATCCCGATTTGGCGGTCGCCGATGCGGCAGCGTGGGCAGCGGACAGGTTGGCCGGATGCAGCGCGGATTTCACCTGACCTAGTCCGGCGATTGGGAAATGTGAATCACCTCACCCCAACACCGTCTTTCCTGAGCTTGTCGGACTCGATGAGGGCGCGAAGCGCCAACGACTGCTTTTTCTTCAAGCGGTTGTGCGCAACGCACGAAGTAAAGAACAGTCCCCTTCGGCGAAGCTCAGGACAGGCTTCGACAAGCTCAGGATAGGCGGGTTTGGTTCAGATTTTGCGCAAGGCGCTCTACTCCGGCATCAGTTCCTTGAGCGCAACCTCACCATCGGCCAGCCGCGCCAGATCAGGCGAAACCCGCGCTTCGACCAGCTTGCGCCCCTGCACGTAATCCTTGACCTTGTTGACGCAATCGAGCGCGATCACCCGCCCGCCCTTGAGGTAGACCACCGAGAACGAA
>JANLOZ010000103.1:0-1549 GCA_031366845.1 Novosphingobium sp.
GCAACCGTGCCCAGCTTCTCGTGGAAGGTAATCCGCGCCAGACCCTCGGCGTGCTGGGCCAGCGTCTTCTTGCGGTCCTGCTGCCAGAAGAACCGCGCATCGCTGAGCCGTGCGGCGAGGACTTTGCGGTTGCCGTCAACAATCCCCGCGCCGCCATCGCTGGCGGCGATATTGGCGGTGCAGACAAAGGCATTCGCGAGCTTGCCCAAACTGTCGCGGCAGATGAAATATTTTTGGTTCGCGCGTGCAGTTAGCTGGATAACTTCAGGCGGAACCTCAAGATAATCGGCATCAAACCGCCCGAGCAAAGGCACCGGCCATTCGGTGAGCCCGGCGTTTTCAATCACCAGGCCTTCGTCCTCGACAAGCACCAGTCCGGCATCCGCTGCCACCTTGGCGGAGCCGCTGCGGATCAGGTTCTGGCGTTCCTCGTGATTGACAATGACATGCGCCAGCCGCAGCTTTTCGGCATAGTCATGCGCGCCGCCAATGGTGATCTCACCGGGAGCGTGGAAGCGGTGGCCGCGCGTGGCATAGCTTGATGTGACCTCGCCCACCGTACTTTCGACGAGGTCTTCGCCAAGGATGGCGACAATTCCCGATAGCGGCCGCACCCAGCGTGGGCTTTCGCTGGAGATTGATGCTGCACCCCAGCGTTGCGATTTGGGCCAGGGGAAAGCGCGGATGATCGCGGGGATCGCCTCGGCCAGCACGTCTTTTGTGGCGCGGCCCTGTTTTTGGGTGATGGCGAAGTAGATGCCATCGCGCTCGGTAAGCTGGTTTTGGGCCAGACCAGTTTTGCGCAGGAAGCCTTCGAGCGCCTGTGCGGGCGCGCTGGTTTTGGGGCCTTTGATTTCTTCGCTGACCGCTGAAGTCGCGTCAGGCACATCCCGCGCGATCAGCGCAAGGCGGCGCGGTGTGGACCAGACGGTAACCTCGCCGAGAAACACCCCTGTGGCATCCATCTCCTTGCGGAACAGCTTTTCCAGATCAGCCCGAGCCCCGGCCTGCATCCGTGCCGGGATCTCTTCCGAGCGCAGTTCGAGGAGGAAATCAGTCATTCTAAATCCTCTCCGAGCTTGTCTCGGGGAGGTGGCAGACGCGAAGCGGCTGACGGAGGGGTTCCGTCGCGCCAGCGACGGCTTCGCCGTCGACCCCTCCACCACCCTTCGGGCGGTCCCCCTCCCCGAGCAAGCTCGGAGAGGATTTGAAAATCACGCTCATACCGTCCAACCCGTGCCAAAAACCGGGCCGGGTTAAATAGGGACTGTCCCTATTTATTAGCGCAAGCTCGCTCATACCGTCCACCCTGGGAACTTCTCGCCCCACTGCGCTTCGTTCTTCCTGATCCAGGCCTCGCACGATCCTTTGGCGAGGTCCCTGACCCGGCCAATGTAACTTGCGCGCTCCTGCACCGAGATAACTCCGCGCGCTTGCAACAGGTTGAACAGGTGGCTGGCCTCAATCGCCTGATCGTAAGCAGCGAGCGGCACTGCGGCTTCGATGCAGCGCTGGCATTCGGCCTCGGCGTTCTGGAAGCCCTTGAACA
>JANLOZ010000149.1:0-20051 GCA_031366845.1 Novosphingobium sp.
AAGGCCGGGGTTGAACATGGCGGGACAGCCATCGAAGACCCGCCGGGCGTGCGGCAGAGCTTGATCGGCGACCTATACCTTGCCTACCTGCGCGATCCTGACGGAAACAAGCTTTGTGCCCTTCATCAAATGCCGGCTGCTGGATGAATCGCAAGCCTGCAAACCGGCTACCGTGAGCCGCTGTCCTTAACGGCGGCCCTCAAGCAAACCGCGACCGCGCAGGCACAACGACCACCGCCTCCCCCTTCGCCGTAACCTCGCCAAGCTGGTTCTCTATCCGCAGCGCCAGGTCGGCGACATGCGTGCCATCTTCCACACGCTTGTCGACCACGTCGGCGCGGCACCACGACACGTCCCCGAAGATGTTGGGTCGCCGTACTGAGACGCTGAGGCGGCGCAGGAAGCCCGCATCGCCCATCCAGTTGGTCATGTGTTGCCCCATCCATGAGATGCGTTGGGGTCCGACGTCGTAGCCGCCAGGCATTCCGACTTCGCGCGCCATCTTGCCCTCGGTATGGCCGCGCGCGGCGCTGTCCTGCGCGCCGGTTTCAGGATTGACGAAGGCATCGGCGGGGTGGCGCTTGCGGTGCATCACGGCGCGGCGGTGTGACTGGTAGCTGTGGCCGCCGCCCGAATACCAGCAGATCATGTCGGTGATGTTGAGCGGACCCTTCAGCATCGGCTGGATCGCGCTGCCGACCTCGATATCTTCCCAGAAGCGCGGGCTGCTCCCGCGCAGTTCCTCGGTCTCGATGGCATGGGAAATCGCGTCCAGTTCTTCGGGCGAATATTTGTGCGTCTCGCGCGGCGCGTAGCTCAGCCCGCCGCTCGCCTTTGATCGCGCCGTCCGCGCGGTATGGCCGTGCGCCACGCAGACCAGTGTCCCGTGCTGATTGGTGTAGCGCGTCTCGCCGGTCTGGATGATGAATTTGGCCGCCTTGCCACCAGCCTTCTCGACCGCGTCGAGCAGTCTGGCGCTCACCGTAAAGCGGTCGCGGTGGCGGATCGGTTCGTACCATTCGAAATCGGTGCCGCCATAGAGCCATTGAATACCACGCAGCTTGGGCGCGACCACCGTTGTGTCAATTGTGTAGAGGAAGCAGCCGGGCGCCAACGCCGATCCGTATTGCGACGCCGCGCCATAATCCGGATCGGTGAACAGCGGATTGTCATCGCCAATGCCCCAGCAGAAGTGGCGCACCGCGTCGGGCGAGGCTTCGGTGTTCCATTGCTGGCCGGTGCGGCGCAGCTCAACGCCGATAAGCGCGCGCGCCTCCTCCAGCGCGCCTTCCCAAAGGGCGGGGGTCTGGGTAGATGTCTCGGCGTTCATTGCCATGCCCTCGCTTCCAGTGCGACCGCGCCCGAGGGACCGTGCGCGCGCAGCGCCCATCCGTCGGCTTCGTGCGTTAGTGTCAGTGTCAGCGTCGCGCCGCAGAGGATCGGTGCAAGGTTGCGACTGCGAAAGCCCGCCGGTTCGCCGCCAAGATGCGCGCGAAACATCTCGAGCAGCAGCATGATCGGGACGCTACCGTTTACAACCAGCGCGGGATATCCTTCGGACCGCGCATAGGCGAGGTCATAATGGATGCGGTGCGGGTTATCAGTGATCGCTGAATAGCGGAACAACATGGTCTCGTCGGGCGTGACCTTGCGCGATAGATCTGCTGGCGGGATTGGCATTGCCGACGGTGCCGAAGGGCGTGACGCAGTGTCTCCGCCCTCCTCGCGCAGCACATAGCTGGTCGTTTCGATCACAACCGGTGCATCGCCGCCCTCCAGACTGATCCGATGCTCGACATCAACCAGCGCAAAGCGGCCCGACTTGCCATTTTTGATCGTGACTTCGCCAGGCTGGCTCGTCCGGCGAACGCGCGCGCCGATCGGAATGTCGCCGACGAATTCAATCTTCCGCCCGCCCATCATCAGGCGCGGCAGGCCCAGAGCGGGCAAGGTGACGCCCAGATGCGCAGCACCGTCGGCGCGCAGTTCCGACTGCCTTGTGGGCGGATTGAACAACGCCACATGCCAGCCGCGCGGCAGTGGGTCGCCGTCGGCAAAACTGGCGGGATCGCGGTCGAGCAGGGCGGCCATGCGCCGGACCAGCGGCAGCGCGCAGACGTCGTCGGCCTGTTCGGCGCGCGCGCTCATGGTACGAGTTCTCCGGCAACGACACGCACCTTGCGTCCCACCCACTCTTCGCGCTGCATACCGGATATTATTTCCTCCGCCGCCGATACGGCAAGAGCGCGCGCGCCATCGTCGGTATCGATCAGCGCCACTGCCCGCGGCTGCTCGCCGCGCGCGTGCAACACGGTGCAGCCCGCAATCCGGCCGTCCCCCGTATAGTCCTCGACGACCGGCAATTCAGCCGCAGCGGCGGCGACCTCGACCGATACGTCGCGGCTGAAGAAGCTGTTGCGTGGCGGTTCGCTCGACCACAAGGCAAAGGCCTGCTTGGTGAGGATGCCAGAGACGCAGGAGAGCAGCGCGGTGCGACCGGTGCCTGAACGCAGCAATTGGGCCGCGCGCGCCGTCGCCTGGAAGAAATAGTTGTTATAGGGCCCGCCTGCGAAGGCCATCGAGCCGGTGATGGTCATGTCGCGATCTGGCGGGAGCCCCAGTGCGTCGGCAAAAGTGTCGACCGCGATGGGAAAGCAACTATACAGTTCGATCAGGTCGATGTCGCTCGCTGCGATGCCGCCCGCTTCGAGCACCGCACGCGCGGTCGCATCGGCGCCGGGCGAGCGGATCAGGTCAGCCCGCGCAGCGAGTGGCACCATATGATTCGATTCGGCGCTGGCGAGCGGGAACACCCAGCGTGACCGGTCAATACCCAATGCCGCCGCCCGCTCTGCCGAGCACAGCAACAGCGCCGCCGCCTGATCAACATTCCAGGTCGAACAATGCGCGCGGGTATAGGGAAACGCCTGCATCGGATTGCGCGGGCTGTGATCACGGATCGTCGCCGCATCAAGCGGGGTGCGGGTCCAGCTATCGGGATTGGCCGCCGCGATCTCCGCGAAACGGGCGTAGCGCGCTGCCAGCCGGTCACGATGGGCATCGACCGAAAGACCCTCCGCCGCTCGCCGCGCACTTTCTAGCATCGCATAGAGCCCCACCGGCATCTTCAAACCCGCCGCGACTTCCGCCGGGTGGCGCAGCTCGGTCTTGGGTTCCAGCCGCACGTCGGGATCGTCGCTTTGGTCACCTTCGTCCGCGCGGACCCCGGCGAGCTTGGCCCGCAATATCCGGTAGCCCGCATCCGATCCGGTCACGAGCGCGCTATCGATCCTGCCTTCGTTAATGGCTTCGCAGGCGTTGGCGATCAGCGTTTGTTGCAGCACGCCGACGCTCGACACAATCGTCGTCGCGTTCGTCGCACCCAGCGCGCGGGCGATCTCACCAGCGGGATTGCGATAGCGCCAGCGCCCGCGCGGAACCGCAATGCTGCTAACCCCGGCGAGCAGCTGAGATGCTCCGCAATCCGCGCCCGCCGCGCGCACTGCCTCGAGCATCAGGTCAATCGGTTCGAGCGCGTTTGCCGGATCGTCCTCGCGGCGCATCGCGACGCCGACGCCGACCAGCACTGGTGTGCGCGGCGGAATCGCCCCGGTGTTCACGCGGCAGCCTCGCAAAGCGCAGCCGCGCGCTGGCGCAATTCCGCTTTCTGGATCTTGCCGTTGGCGTTGCGCGGCAGGGCTGCAGTCTCGATCACGACATCTCCCGGCACCTTGTAATCTGACAACCGCTCGGCGCACCATGCGCGAACCTGATGCGGTTGCAGCCCGCCGACAGCCGTAACGAACGCCACCACCGCTTCGCCCAACATCGCATCGGCACGGCCAACTACTGCCGCCTCGACCACGCCGTCGAGCCCGACGAGCACGCTTTCAACCTCTGCGGGATACACTTTGAAGCCGCCGCGGATGATCATGTCCTTCTTGCGGTCAGCGATGCGGACATAGCCCTGGGCGTCGATGCTGCCGATGTCGCCTGATTTCCAATAGCCGCCAACAAACGCAGCCGCAGTCGCTTGCCGGTTACGCCAATAGCCGGGCGAAACCATCGGACCGGCGATCCACAGTTCGCCGTCGCTGCCGGGCGGCACTTCGCAGCCATTATCGTCCATGACGCGAATGTCGCCGCAGGTCACCACCCGACCGATGCTGTCCGACCGCGCTGTTCCTTCGCCCGGCGGCATGATTGTCGCAGGCGAAGTCGTCTCGGTCGCACCATAGGCGTTACACATGGCGAGCCAGGGAAAGGCGGCGGCGAAACGCGAAATGGTCGGCTCTGGCATCGGTGCGCCGCCATAGGCCGCGATCCGCCACGATTTGAGCGCGAAGTCGGCCAGGTCGGGTTCGAGCAGGCACAGCCCGTACATCGCCGGGACCATCAATGCGTGGGTGATGCGTTCGCGCTCGGCAAGTTCGAGTGCGGCGCGGCGCTTGAACTCGGGTAGCATGATCAGCGTGCCGCCCAGATAGAGGAAGGGCATGATGACACCGCACAACCCGCTGACATGCGCCCACGGCACGCAAACCAGGGTGCGCTCGTCATCGCCGAGCCCGAAGGTGTCGCGCCAGTGCAGACAGGAATGGACTGCACCCAGATGCGTGAGCATCGCGCCTTTGGGCTTGCCGGTGGTGCCCGAGGTATAGAGGATCGCGAACAAAGCATCCTGATCGGCAGGCGCGGTCGGCGGCGGTAAATCGCCCCGGGTGATCGCCATTCGCCACGTAGATTCCGACACGTCGTAGCGCGCGCCCGGTGCAGCTGGCGCTGCCGCAATGACATCGGCGAGCTCGGGTCCGTAGATTATGGCGGTCGGGGCGCAGTCCGCACAAAAATAGTCCAACTCGGCCGCGCGAGAGCGGGTGCCCACCGCCACCAGCACTGCCCCGAGCCGCAACACAGCCACCACCGCCCGCACCGCATCGATCCCGTTGGCCAGCATCACCGCGACCCGGTCGCCTGCGGCCACTCCGCCAGCCGCTAGCAAGGCGGCCAGTGCGCCACCTTGGGCATATAGCGCGGCGTAACTCAGTCGTTCGTCACCCTCGACCACCGCGAGGGCATTCGGCCGCTCGCCCGCGACTGTTGCTATTTGTTCTGCAAGGTTGCCGGCACGCTTGGGGTAGCAAGTGACAACGCGATCCCAGTGCGCCTCGGCCCTCAGTTTCACCGCTTCCATCCGACCGTCACGTCCTCGATCTACGCCGGTTCTTGGCTCTCACCGGGCAACTCCACGTCGGTTGCCGTCGCCAGAACAGCCTCCAAGATAGATGCATAAGCCTGGACGTCGCGCTCAACGCGGCGTCGCGCCAAATCCGAGTCTCCCGCCTCGATCGCCTCCAAAATGCGCGCGTGCGCGTGCCGCACCCGCTGGCGAACCTCGGCCGAAGCGAACTCCTTGATCTGCGATGCCTCGAACATCAGCCCGCTGACGGAGGTCGCAAAGGCCTGCAGCAAATCGTTGTGGCTGGCTGCAGCGATCGCGTCATGCCAGTTGACGTTTTCCGCAAGGAACCCGCTCAGATCGTTGTCGGCGGCCCACTCGATCCGTTCAGCAATCGCGTGCAAGTTCGCCAAATCGGCGTCGGTACGGCGCTCTGCAGCCAGTGCCGCCACCATCGGTTCAAGCGCCAGCCTCACCTCGACCAGCGCGCGGAGCGTGACGCTGCGCCCCTTCACGTAAAGGTTGATATGGCTTGCCAGATGGTCAGCGGTCGGTTGGGAAACGGTTGTCCCGCCGTACCGACCAGCCCGCGTATTAACCAGCCCTTGTGCTTCAAGGATACGCAATGCCTCGCGCACCGATCCACGGCTCAGCCCCGTCGTCGATACCAGCTCGCGCTCGGTCGGCAGTGCCGCACCCAGATTATACCCGTCGCCCAGGATTTCCTGTTTCAGCCGTTCGGCCAGAACGTCACTCGACTTGGGCACCTTGATGCGTCCAAGCCCCTCCAGCAGTGTTTCCGCATGTGAGTTCGTCGGCGAAATTTGAGTGGTCATGCGAGAATACTAACTCTTGAGACTGGACAAGTCAATTGTAGGACCATAAAGAAACATCCGATGGAAAGGATCAGGTGGATGGGCTCTAGTGACGCAAACGTCGGAAAATTCCGACCGCTTGCCGGCATCCGCGTGCTCGACTTCTCCAAGATCCTCGCTGGGCCGCTTTGTACCCAATATCTCGCTGATCTCGGAGCTGACGTCGTGAAGGTGGAGCCGCTGGGCGGCGACGACACCCGCAATTGGCCGCCATTCAATGACGGGGTGGGGGCGATCTTCACGGCAGTCAACCGCAACAAGCGCGGCATCGCTTTGAACCTGCGCAAAACCTCAGGCCTTGCCGTTGCTCTCGCACTAGCGCGCGATGCTGACATCGTCGTCGAAAGCTTCGGACCCGGTGCTGCTGACCGGCTGGGAATCGGCTGGGATCGGTTGGCCGCGCTTAATCCGCGGCTCGTCTATGCCAGCATATCGGGCTATGGAACGCAGGGTCCGATGAAGGACGAGAAGGGCTACGATCTGATCGCCCAGGCCTTTACCGGCATGCTGTCGCTGACCGGTGAGCCGGGTGGACCGCCCGCGCGCTCGCCCTTCTCACCCGTCGATCAGGCGACCGGCTATCATGCCGTCATCGGCATTATGGGCGCGCTGATGCAGCGGGATCAAACCGGCTGCGGGGTAAAGATCGAAGCCTCGCTGTTCGATTCCGCAGTCGGCCTGCTCGGCTACTTCCTTCAGAATTACTGGCTGCGCGGGACCGAGCCCGAGCGGCCCGGTTCCGGCCACGAATCGCTATGCCCCTATCAGGCGTTCGCGACGGCGGATGCGCCGATCATTCTCGGCATCGCCAACGATGGCTTCTGGCGCGCGTTTTGCGATCTTACGCAGGAGTCGGCGCTAGCCGAGGATTCCAGGTTCACGACCAACGGCGACCGCGTCGCCAACCGCAGCATCCTGATCCCGATGGTCGCGAAGATTCTTGCGCGCCGCGGTCGTGCCGAGTGGCTGACGAAACTAGCCGCGTGCAGCATTCCGGCGTCTCCCGTGCATACGCTTGGCGAGCTTTCCGCCCATCCGCACACCGAAGCCTCGGGCATGGTGCTCCATGACGGCACATTCCAGACGGTCGCCTCGCCGCTTCGGGTTGACGGTGAGCGCCTCGCGCTGCGGCTGCGCCCGCCCGCGCTTGGCGAGCATAGCCGGGCCGTGCTGACCGAGCTCGGTTACGACACAGACAAGATCGACGCGCTGATCGCGGACGGCGTTCTAGCCGCCAACGATTCCGCAGATACCAGGAGATGAACATGACCGACACCCAGACCATCGCGCACGATTTCGACGCGCTTCACGACAAGTATCTGGCCGAGCGCGACAAGCGCCTGCGCAGCGACGGCACTGCCCAATATGTCGCGGTCGACAACCCCTTCATCGGCGACATCGATGACCCCTATGCTGGCGCACGGATCGAGCGGGCGCCGATCAGTGAGGATGTCGACGTAGTCATCGTCGGCGGCGGCTTTTCGGGTCTGCTCGCCGCAGCCAGCCTGTTCAAGGAAGGCGTGACAGACATCCGGGTGATCGAGAAGGGCAGCGACGTCGGCGGCACCTGGTACTGGAACCGCTATCCGGGATGCCGCTGCGACGTAGACACTTACACTTACCTGCCGTTGATCGAGGATCATGGGGCGATGCCAAGCGAGCGCTATTCACGCGCGCCCGACATCCTGGACCACGCCAAACGCATTGCCGATCGCACCGGGATATACGACAAGGCCCTGCTGCAAACCGGCGTAAGCGGTGCCGACTGGGCCGCCGCGACAGGCCGCTGGATCGTCACCACTGACCGTGGCGACACGATCCGCGCGCGCTTCGTGTGCATGGCCAGCGGCATCCTCAGCCGTCCCAAGCTACCCGGCATTCCCGGTGCCCGCGACTTCAAGGGCCACACCTTCCACACCTCGCGCTGGGATTACAATTACACCAAGGGCGATACGACTGGTGGGCTCACGGGGTTGAAGGATAAAAGAGTCGCGATCATCGGCACCGGTGCCAGCGCGGTCCAGGCAATTCCGTATCTGGGCGAATGGTGCAAACAGCTTTACGTCGTCCAGCGCACCCCGGCCGCCGTCGATGATCGGGAGAATGTGCCGACTGACGCCGCGTGGTGGAATAGCCAGCAACCCGGCTGGTGGGAAAAGCGCGCGCTCAATTTTGAAGGCTTCGTCAACTCCATTCCGCAGGACGAGGACCTGGTCCGGGACGGCTGGACCCGCAACTGGGGCAAGATGACCGAAGCCATGTTCAAGGGCGAGACGCCCGAAGAGATGGCACGGCTGCGCCAGGAAGCGGACTTTGAGAAGATGGAGGCAATGCGCACGCGGATTGCCAACATCGTCAAGGATCCCGTCACCGCCGAAGCCCTGAAGCCCTACTTTAACTGGATGTGCAAACGCCCGCTGTTCGTCGACAACTATTTCGAGACCTACAATCGGCCCAACGTCACCCTGATCGACACCAAGGGGCGTAGCCTCGACCGAATCACCGAGAAGGGCATCGTGTTTGAAGGCCATGAGTATGAAGTCGACTGCATCATCTATGCCAGCGGCTTCGAGGTCGCCTCGCCCCCCGATCGCACCGCTGGCTTCGACATGCACGGTGTCGGCGGCATATCGCTGTCCGATTATTGGGCGAGTGGTCGCAAAACGCTGCATGGTATCCTATCGCACAACTTCCCCAATATGGGCGTGATCAGCGGGCTGAAGCAGGCCGGGATCACTTGGAACATTGTGTTCATGAACCGCCGCCAGGCAGAACACTTCGCGGCTCTGGTCAAGCGCTGCATTGATCGAGGCGTGGACTTCGAAGCGACCGAACAGGCCGAGCAGGATTGGCTCGCAGTGCTGGCGGACAAAGCGCAGGAGGACATCACCTTCCTGCGCGAATGCACGCCCGGCTATTACAACAACGAGGGCAAGGATCAGCGTGACTCGATCTGGCTCAGCAACTACGGCGGCGGCCCTTTCGAGTACATGGACGTGCTGCGTGACTGGATCGGCAATGACGCGGCGGTTGAGCGCGACCTGGCACTGACGCCTGCGCAGTGACACTGTCTGCGGAAGCCATCGATCTCGCTCGCAGGGTTGAGGCGTTCGTGCGCGAGACAATCGTGCCGTACGAGCGCGATCCCCGCTGCGGAGGGCAGGGACCGACGGATGACCTGGTCGAGGAGATGCGGGCAAAGGCACGCGCCGCCGGGCTCATGACGCCGCACATCCGGCCCGACGGCTCGCACCTGACTCGGCGCGAGACTGCGATAGGCATCCTGTGAGCCTTTTTCGCGATGGGCCGGCCAATGAAAAGGGCGGAGCCGCAGCCCCGCCCTCTCGCGTGACAATGTGTTGATAGTTCAGAACTTCACGCTGCCGCGAACCCCCCACAGCCGAGGCGGCGCATAGCTCGCCTGGAGATTGCCACCGCCGCCATAGACGAAACGCGTCGCTGTCGCCTTGTTGGTCACATTGGTGACAAAACCCTGGATCGAGAACATCTCGTTGTAGTCCCAGGTCAGGCGAAGATCGACCTTGGCAAAGGCAGGCTGACGATCGAGGATCGAATTGATTGCCTGACCGAAGAATGCGCCCGAGAAGTTGACCTGCACATAGGGCGAGAGCTTGCCCGCGCTGCCCAGATCAATGTCATACTGCATAGAAACCGATCCGGCATATTCCGGTGAATGGGCGATCTGGTTATGGCCGCAATTGCACTCGCCCTTGTCGCGACCTTAATCGCGCGAATCCTGTGGCCCGGATACGCCGCCGCGGAACCTGAAAAAACTTACACGGTCGCCATGCTTTGGACGCGGCTTGCCATCGGTGCGCTTTGCACGGCTGCCGCCGCTTGTGTCACAACGATCATTGCCCGAGACAAAGGGCGAGCAGCATGGTGGCTCGGCGGGTTCTTCCTCGCGGTCTCTCTCCCAGATCATTTCTACCATATTGGTTATGTTTGGGCGGACTATCCCGCTTGGTATCACTTCATTTATCTTTCTTATCTCGCGCCAATTGCAGGGTTGACGGGTCGGTTCGTTTACGGGCGCTCCGGTCATGGCATGAATCGTCATTGAACGACCAACGCCATAGACGATCATGCGCACTTGTAATGAGTATTGCGGCAAGGTTGTAAATCAAATATAATCCATGTGATTATTTATGATTAAAGGAGACTCATATGACCACGCAAACCATCACGGCGCACATCCCCAAAGAACTGGTGGCGCGCGTTGATGCCATGGCCGCGATCGAAGATCGCCCGCGCGGATGGGTGGTGAAACAGGCTTTGGCTGATTGGGCGGATATGGCCGAGGAGCGTCACAGGATGACGCTTGAAGGTTTGGCAGACGTCGATGCAGGGCGCACTGTGCCGCATAAAGAAGTCAGTCTTTGGCTTAAGAGCTTGGGAACGGACAATCCACTGCCTCGCCCCGAACCCCGCGCTGTCGCGTGATTGTAGAATGGGCAAAAGAGGCGCTTTTTGACGTCGAACGCCTTTATTTATTTCTGGCAGCTTTTGATATCGATGCTGCAACAAGGGTGGCTGTTCGGCTGGAAAGTGCGCCCGATAGACTCCTTAGCCATCCCCGCATCGGCGCACGGTTGGACGGCTTCAACCCGCGCGAAGTCCGCCGGATTATCGTCGGAAAATATGAAATGCGGTATGAGATTTTGGGTGATGTCATCTATATCATCAGGGTTTGGCATAGCCGCGAGGATCGCTCGTTCGCAGCGACGTGAACGTCAATAGTCAATCACCGATTGCCCCAGCTGCGCTGTCATCGCTGCATGATCGATCACCGTTTCATCGGCGTCGCCGGTGAACACGCTGCTGCCGATCAGGCGCACTCTCTGGCCGTTTGCATGATGGCCGTACACACGCCAGAGGATGGCGGTTTGTTGATCGCCCACAATTGCGTGCTCGAAGTGGAAGGTCGCATCAGGCAATGCGCGGCTCAGCTTTGGTAACCAGGCGCGGTCATAAAGGTTGAACGCGCGGCCATTCCACGCCTGATGCAACCGATTGGCGATATCGCGGGCGTCATCGGGGAAGCCAGGGGGCAGGATGGCGGTGTCACCTGCAGCGTATTGTCCCTCGCCGCTGCGCAGTTCACCCAAAGGCGGGTGCACGGGCGGCGCGGTTTTTGCATCACCGCGATCTTCGACCACTACTTCGCGCAAAATACGGCCTTCCTCGCGCCAGACCCAGCGGTGACCGCGCCAACCTTTGACCTTATAGGCGACCATGTCACCCAGATCAGTGGTGATCGCGATGTCGCTGACGTCCTCCTCCACCCACGCAGCGGTGATCGCATCGCGTCCTTTGATGATGCCAAGGCTGTCCTCCCGCGTGGCACGGTGGACGTGGCTGCCGGCAAGCGCTGCCAGATTTCGGTCGCGGCGGAGGGTGATTTCGAGAGTGGCGAGATCGCTCACGCTGTTTGACCCCTGACGGGGTAGGTTTGTGAAGAATACTTCACAGGCCCCCCTCCATCTGCCGCATCAGCGCAACTTCATCAAACACAGTCACCTCATCAGCAATCATGCCGTGCGCGATCCGCCAATGGGTGACCGCGAGGATGTAGACCGGCTCCCCCGTCGCAGCGCCGTAGAGCGCCGCGCCATCATGCGTGCCGGCGAGCTCCCAACGGACGGCGATCATATCGTCAACTGCGGCAATATGCTGAATGTGGATCCGGGCATCGCCAAAACTGCCAATGAGTGCAGTGTACCAGCCCGCTATCTCGCCCCGCCGAACAAGCGCCGCCCGCCGGGGCCCGCCCAATGGGCGGCGGGCGAATAGACTTCCCGCACGCGGGCAAAGCGGCGAAGGGCGATGATCTGGTCAAAGAAGGCCTGGGCAAAGGCATGCGGGTCTTGCGCAGGACCCGGCATCGCATGGTTGGTGAAAGAGGCCGGGGCTGAGTCCATGATGCGGGCAATCGCCACTTGCCGCCATTCGGCCCGTCCGCCCTTTGCCGTGCCACCCTTTGCCTTGCCACCCTTTGCCTTGTCAGCCGCCGCATGAGTGCGGGCAACGGCACGGGGATGATAGCCCAATTGGAGCGCCATCGCGCTGTAATCACGGACCAGCCATTCCTCGATGATCAGATTTTCCCTGCACAGGCAATCGGCAATGGTGGTGAAGGTGATGCGCTTGCCAGTCGCGGGGCCAAGTTCTGAAGTGCCGAGGTTGGTTGCCGTAGAGGTGATCCGGTGCGAGGACAAATATGCCCCGCCGCCTGCGAGGTCTTTGGCATCCGACCAGATCACCGCTTCGCCTGTCAGCGTTCGGTCTGGAAATGCCGAGAGCGTACGCGATGTTCCCGCGATCACATCGTCCAAGCCGTAAGCTGGGCCGGTCATCATATGGACGACAATGTCGTTGCTATAATGCGTCGCGATCAGGCCGACATCCTTTTGCTCCCAAATGCGGTGGGTGCAGCGCAGGATGTAATCGACGATATCGGCATATTCGGGATCGAAGCCCGGTATTGGCTGACGCCGCTCGCCCTGTGGCGCGAGAATCTGCGCGATATCGCGGCCACCCACATTCGGAATCGCGGTCATGCCCGGTGGACCAGAAAGGCGGCCGCTCCCCCGTCCGACAGCAACAAGCGAGTGAGGCCAATGGGCAGACTTATCGTGTCGCCTTGGCCAAGGTGGAGTTCGCCGTCGGCACAGGGGATGGTTGCACTGCCCCGGTGGATGAAGAGCACTTCAACCCCGTCTTCGCCGTCCCAGCCAACTTCATCGCCAGGCGCAATGTCAAAGCGTTCGATGGCAAAACCGTGGTCCCAATCCAGCGGTCCCGCTTCGCCGATGACGGCAGTAATGTAACTTCCCTTGGTCTTGTCCTCGCGAACAATGATCGCTTCGGCCTCGGTCATGCGGTGCATGGCGGCGGCTTCGGCAGGTGATGTCGGCGGCATCGGCCGGGCATCACTCGGCACGACCTCACCCGCCGCCGTATCGACGAGCGACCCATTTTCGAGCAGCACAAGCCCGTAATCCTTCGCCATCGCAAACACTTGTGGCGCCCATGTCACCCGTCCGGGATTGTCCTCGCCCAGCACGGACCAAAGAAAGCCGGGCGATCCATTCGCTGCCAGCGACAGCGCAGTGAAGCCCCGGAACAACCGTGTCGGAATCGAAATTACATCGCCGGGGTGCAGTTCCACCTGGGCATCATCGCCATGCTCGCCCAGATCAAAGCGCCAATGGCCACTATGCGCGATAAACACCTCGGCGGTGTCATGACTGTGCTGCGAATTGACACAACCCGGGGGCTGGCGTGCACCGCCAATGTTGAAACCATGCGGCTCGGCGATATGCACATGCTGGTGTGGGTTTTCAGAGACACCGGGGCCGATGATCGTGAAATTTTCTTTGGCTTCGGAGCCCGGCGTCCGGCAATCGATAAATGCGTTGTAGCAGGGAATGAGGTCGGCGTAGCGGATAAGCCGATCCGCCAATGCAGCGCATGTCCACTCCGCTGTGCTGGCAGGCGCGTCGGCCATCCAATTCCCCAAACCTGGTGCAACCACGGCAGAAACGCTGCCTTTCGAAATATCGGTTTACGGCGATTGCATTCGAAGTCAATATGGTGGTTCTGGGGAGTCGAATGACGCTTGATAAAGTCAGATATTGGCAATTGATCAACGATCACCGCGATCTGGGAGCGCAGCACCACGCGTTGACCGAGCGGCTTTATGCGCCCGATTGCGATTTTAATGCAGGTGCGCCGGTCGATCATTGCGCGGGGCGTGATGCGATCAGCGGGCGCTTTTGGGAGCCGCTGGTACGTTCATTCCCCGATCTGGAGCGGCGCACCGACATCTTGATGGGCGGCCAGTTCAAGGATGGTGGCTGGATCACCACCACAGGCAATTTCGTCGGGCATTTCCAGAATGATCTTTACGGACTCAAGGCCAGCGGTCGCCCGCATTTCATCCGCTACGGCTGGTTTGACCGGATCGAAGGCGATTCGGTGGCGGAAAGCTATGTCCTGCTCGATCTCACGCGGCTGATGATTGAAACGGGGCAGTGGCCGCTGCGCCCGCAATTGGGCGAAAGCTGGTCGCCTGCCCCGGCAACGCAGGACGGAATCCAGTTGGGAACGCCAGCCGACGAGGAATCGGACAAAAGCCTCAAACTGGTCGAAGCGATGATCGCGGGGCTCATGTCCTACGACGGCAAATCACTCGCCAGCATGGGGATGCGCCGCTTTTGGGCACCGCAGTTCCACTGGTACGGTCCCGGCGGCATCGGCAGTGCGCGCGGTCATGCCGACTATGAACGCACCCATCAAGGCCCCTTCCTCAAAGCCTTCCCGGACCGGATCGGCGGCAACCACAAATGCCGGATTGGCGAAGGAGTCTATGTCGCATCGACCGGCTGGCCGAGCATCAACGCAACGCATCTGGGCGATGACTGGATCGGCATTCCCGCGACGAACAAACGCATCACGCAGCGGATCATGGCTTATTGGCGCAGGGACGGCGATATGCTCGCCGAAAATTGGGTGTTCATCGATATGGTTGATTTGATCGCTCAGTTCGGGGTCGATCTGTTGCCCGGTGCGGAAAGGCAGAGCCGATGATCCGCGCCCAGGATTTCACCCAGGGCCGCCGGTTCGCCGCGCTGGCCTTCTTGCTCGTCGCTTATTTCTTCTACGCATGGTCGTGGAACACGGTCGACATATTGCGGCCGTATATCAAGGAAAGCCTTGGCCTGACCGACTTGCAGGCCGGATCATCCTATTCGCTCCAGTCGATCGGCGCGATCCTTGGTGCGGTGGTGATGGGGCAGGTGGCCGACAAGATCGGGCGGCGCAATGCGCTGGTGATTTCGATGTTCGGCTATGGGGCAGGGCTGCTCTCGGCCTTGCTGGTGAGCAGCTATACCGGCCTGATCTTCCAGCGAATTGCGCTCGGCTTTTTCATGGGGTCGATGTTCCCGATTGCTGTGGGCATCTATTCGGGCCTGTTCGCGCGCGACGTGCGCGGAGTTATCGCGGGCTTTGTGCTGGGCACATACAACGTTGCAGTCGCGGCGCTCGGATTTCTCTCAGCCGCTGCATTTCGTGCGGGCTATGACTGGACGGTGCTGCTCTGGGCGGGGGTTGTCCCGGTCGCGCTGGCGCTTTTTGCGTTCCTCGTCATCTCCGATGATCGCTACTTCATCCCGATGGACGGCCGCACCGACGATGAAGCCACGGCAAAGGCCGCACTGCCGATTGCCGAACTGTTCAAGCCCGGTGTCGCCAAGCAGACGATCCTGCTAGCTACCATGACCGGCCTCAATTTCTTTGCTTACCAGGCGTTTACCGGCTGGGCGACGACCTATCTGAAGGAAGATCGCGCCATTCCAGACACAGTGGTTGGCGATGTGCTCGGCTGGCAGTTCATCGGCGCTGCCATCGGCGGTCTGGTCTGGGGATGGATCAGCGACCGCTTCGGGCGGCGTGTCGCGGCCTGGGGCTTTGTCGTCGCAGCAGCAATCATCCCGGTCTATCTGTTCGTGCCGCTCCCCATCGGCCTGCTGGAGCTGACCGGCTTCACATACGGTTTGATGTTGTCCTGCAGTGCGATCTGGGGGCCGTGGCTGTCTGAACTTTACCCGCCGCATCTGCGCTCAACCGCCGCCTCAATCTTTAACTGGGGCCGGGTGATCAGCATGACCGCACCACTGATTACAGCACCATTGGCTCAGAGTTTTGGGCGAGCACCGATCATGAGCCTCGCATCGGTGAGCTTCCTCGCCGCTGCGCTCATCTGGTTCCGGATGCCCGAGACTGTGATACGCAAGAGCTGACTCGCCGGGCTATCATCATCTATGGAAACGGGCTGATGGCAGCCAGTTGAGCAAAATGGAGAGTTCCAATGGCCGAATGGCTGAAGCGCGGTGCAACGGCGGATGCCAAGGCAGACAGTGACCGCAAGGTGCGCGACACTGTGGAAGGCATCCTCGCCGACATAGCAGCGCGCGGCGATGCCGCAGTGCGTGAGCTGTCGATCAAGTTTGATGGCTGGGACCGAGAGGATTATCGGCTCAACAAGGCCGAGATTCAAAATTGCATCGACCAGCTTTCCTGCCAGGACTTGAAGGATATCGAATTCGCCCAAACCCAGGTGAGGGGTTTTGCGCAGATTCAGCGCGATTCGATGAAGGATGTCGAGGTTGAAACGCTGCCCGGCGTTGTCCTTGGCCACACCCACATTCCGGTAAATGCGGCGGGTTGCTATGTTCCGGGAGGAAAATATCCGCTGCTGGCATCCGCCCATATGTCGGTCATCACGGCCAAGGTCGCTGGCGTGAAGCGCGTCGCTACCTGTGCGCCGCCGTTTCAGGGCAAGTTTGCACCGGCCATCGTTGCGGCTCAAGCAATGGCCGGGGCCGACGAGATTTATGCGCTCGGCGGCGTTCAGGCGATTGGCGCCATGGCAATCGGCACCGCCAGCATGGCCCCGGTCGATATCCTTGTTGGTCCCGGCAATGCCTTTGTCGCCGAGGCCAAGCGGCAGCTGTTCGGTCGGGTTGGCATTGATCTGTTCGCCGGGCCAACCGAGACGCTGGTGATCTGCGATGAGATTGGCTGCGACGGTGAGCTGGCGGCGACCGACTTGCTGGGTCAGGCCGAACATGGCCCCGATTCGCCCGCCATTCTGCTGACAACCTCTCGCAGGATGGCCGAAGAGACGATGCGCGAGGTTGAACGCCTGCTCACCATCCTGCCCACCGCCGAAATTGCGCGCCGCGCCTGGGAGAGTTTTGGCGAGGTTATCGTAGCGGAAGACGACGCAGAAATGGTGCGCATCGCCGATGAGATTGCCTCCGAACATGTCCAGGTGATGACCGCCGATCCCGATTACTTCCTCAAGAACATGACCAATTATGGTGCGCTGTTTCTCGGCAACCGGACCAATGTCAGCTATGGCGACAAAGTGATCGGAACCAACCATACCCTGCCCACCAAGAAAGCCGCACGTTATACGGGCGGGCTGTGGGTCGGCAAATTCCTCAAGACCTGTACCTATCAGCGGGTAACCTCTGACGAGGCCAGCACAATGATCGGCGAATACTGCAGCCGCCTCTGCGCGCTCGAAGGCTTTGCCGGGCACGGCGAGCAAGCCAATATCCGGGTGCGCCGCTTTGGCGGCAAGAATGTGCCTTATGCCGGGAAAGCAGAAGCATGACTCTACCCGTTACGCCTTCGTTCCGCCTCGATGGCTACCGCGCGATCGTTACCGGGGCTGGCCGGGGCATCGGCCTTGCCGCCGCTGCTGCGCTAGCCGGGGCCGGGGCAGAGGTTACGCTGATTTCGCGAACATTGTCCGAGGTTGAAGCGGCTGCGGCACAGATCGGCAATGGCGCATTCGCCGCCGTGCTCGACGTGTCTGACATCGACGCCGTCGGAGCATTTTTCGAAAGCCGGCCCGCGTTCCATATCCTCGTCAACAATGCTGGCACAAACCGCCCCAAACCAATGTGGGATGTGACCGAGGAGGATTTTGACGCAGTCTATGACCTGAACGTCAAATCCGCCTTCTTTGTCGCTCAAGCCTGCGCACAGAAGATGATCGCCGATGCTGTAACGGGCAGCCTTATCCATATGGGCAGCCAAATGGGGCATGTCGGCGGGCCGAACCGTTCGCTCTATTGCGGGTCAAAATGGGCACTGGAGGGGATGAACAAGGCCTTCGCGCTTGATCTTGCGTCGCACGGCATCCGCAGCAATACGATTGCGCCAACCTTCATCGAAACGCCGATGACCAAGCCATTTTTCGAAAACCCGGAATTCAAGGCGCATGTGCTTTCCAAGATCAAGCTTGGGCGGATCGGTCAGGTTGAAGACCTGATGGGTGCAATCCTGTTTCTCGCCTCTGATGCTTCGGCGCTGATGACCGGAACCAGTATGATTATCGACGGCGGCTGGACCGCTGACTGAGATTACGGGAATTATACGGAATTGCGTTCGTTGCTCGGTTTTCTGGCAACCAGCTTCAGTCACAGTCCGCCGATTAACCGGTTTCGGACAACACACCAGGAACCCGGTGTTGCAAGTTGGCAGGCGTAATGCCGCCGAGAACAGCGAGGGCCTGCCAGAACAGCGTGAGATTGTCGGGCATGAGCTGATCACGCGCTGGCACAATCCGCTTTTCAGATGGTCGAGCGGACGGTGTCCCCGGACGTGGTGGCGCTTGGGGGTGGCCCCATGCTTTCCGGCGTCAGACTGGGCCGGTCCTGTTCCGGGCACAGCCGAGAGCATGATGATGGGATTATCGCTGAGCGGAGCCATGGTTTCAAGCTTCATGTGTCGTCATCACGACAAATGTCCGATGAGTTGACGCGTCATATGTCCGATTTTGGGTTCTGGGTAATCTGCCTCCGACAGGAGGCGCCAGATGCGGTTAAATCGGACATTGACGGAGGCGATACGGATGGAGCGTTTTGAGGAGCTTTATGTTGGACTGGAGGCTGGCAGATTGCGCTGCGAGGATGCCGCGATGATCCTTGGGTGCAGCACGCGGCATTTTCATAAGTTCGCGCGGCGTGATCACGCTTTGCGCCAAGGCTGGGCGGAGACAGCGCAGCGGCTCAGGCTCAGGGGAAGCCTTTCCCCTCCAGACCGTCTGACCCAATACCCAATGACGGCTATCGCGAACGAGCAGTGATTTTGGGAGAAAAGGAGAGAAGCTGGCGCACCCGACAGGATTCGAACCTGTGACCCCTGCCTTCGGAGGGCAGTACTCTATCCAGCTGAGCTACGGGTGCCTGAGCCACTTTGGCCGAAGCCGGAGGTGCCGGTAGCAGAGGCTTCGGCGGCGTGCCAGTGCAAAAGCCTTAGCAATTTGGCAAGGGAGGCTGGGCTAACAAGCGGACATGAACTTTAGCCAACCGCCATCCAACTTTCCGCCGCCTGTGCAAAAGGGCGCGGGCGCCGCGTCGGGCCGCGCGGCGTTCGGCCAGGCTTCGGCCAGTGCCATGAGCATGAAATGGTCAGCGCTGCACGATGCTGCGGGAATAGTCGCCTCGCTCGCCGGGATGCCCGCCGATCCGATGCGCGCCAATCAGCGCAATTTCCCCGCCGTGGTCCGCGATGCCGGGGGCTGGCGGCGGACGCTCGCCGAACAGGGCGTCGAGGATCTTTCGTTAATCATGGAAGCCGGGATCGCCGCGCTGCTCGCGGTCCATGCACGCGGCGTTGATGCCCGCGCCGCCGCGCTCAGCCTTTGGCACGAATATCAGTCTGCCCGCAGCGGCCTGCTTGAACTGGCACCCGCCGCCGAATCGATGCGCCGGGCGTTCTGACCCCCCGCCTTGGCTTTTATCCTGCTTGCGCGGTTCCCTCTCTGTTCCTAAGATGGCGGATGCTTCAGCCCGCTGTCCTTAATCCGGCGCAGGATGCTTCACCGGACGAGCGCGCTGCCCGCGCCGTGGCGCGCGGCATCGGGCGCTTGTTCGCGCGCAATGATATCTGGTGCCTGGCGGAAATGCCGCTCAGGTCGAACCGCCGGGCCGATCTGATGGGCGTCGATGCCAAAGGCCGGATTATCATCGTCGAAATCAAGGTCAGCCGCGCCGATCTGCTCGGCGATGCCAAGTGGACCGAATACCTCGATCATTGCGACCGCTTCTATTGGGGCCTTTCGCCGCAGCTTGACCGCGCCTGCATGGAAACCGAGGCGTTCCTGCCTGCGCGCTGCGGGATCATCGTCGCCGATGGCTATGACGCCGAATTTATCCGCCCGGCGGCCGAAGTGCCGCTCAATGCCGCAAGGCGCAAAGCGGAAATCGAGCGGCTCGCCCGCGTTTCGATGCGGCGGCAGGTGGTATCGTCAGACGCGGGCCTCAGCGGGTGGTGGCAGTAGAGCGCACGGGGTTGCGCAGGCGCGGCGCCCCCCCCCCCCCCCCCCCCCCCCCCCAAAAACACGAGCCGGGGGCCGGGGGGGGGGCGGGCCGGGGCCCGGAAGCGGCGCCGGG
>JANLOZ010000151.1:0-21475 GCA_031366845.1 Novosphingobium sp.
TGACGTTGATGGCTGCGCCCTTTTTCGTTGTTTTGCGCGCGAGATCGAGCAGGAGGATGGCTAAATCAATTAGACAACAGTGCACCAAACTCTTGACTTGCCCAATTGCAGCCATTCCGTTATAACGTTCGTATGAACACGACGCTCAAGATCACCAAGATCGGCAATTCTGCTGGGGTCGTCCTGCCCAAGGAGCTTCTGGCGCGAATGCGGGCGGGGATCGGGGATACGCTGTTCGTCAGCGAAGCGCCCGACGGGGTGCGCCTGACTGCGCATGATCCCGATTTTGAAGAGACGATGGCCATCGCCGAGGAAGTCATGCGCAAGGATCGCAACATCCTGCGCGCGCTCGCCAAGTAAGTGCCCGATCGGGTCGAACCGCGCTGGGTCAGCAAGGACGCGGCGCTGGCCATTCATGACCGGCAGCTTGCCGAACATGGCGGCCCGAGCGGGATTCGCGACGCAGGTGCGTTCGAATCCGCGCTCGCCCGCCCAGTCAATCGCTGGGTTTACGGTGAGGACGACCTGTTCGCGCTCGCTGCAGCCTATGCATTCGGAATTGCCCGCAATCATCCGTTTGTCGATGGCAACAAGCGGACAGCGTGGACACTGGCCCGCGTGTTTCTGATCAAGAACGGGCTCGATCTCGATTTTGGCGAGCACGAAGCAATTGACTTGGTCCAATCCCTCGCTGCGGGCGAGCTCAGCGAAGCGGAACTGGCGGACTGGCTGCGCGAACACCTCGCAGCGGCTTAGGGCGAATGCGCCAGGCTATTCCCCCCAGCGCCTGAACTGCGGCACCGCCAGCGGCGCAGTCCTCGCCCGCTCATAGGCGGCCCCCGCTTCAAGAACCTTGCGATCCTCCCAGGCGCCCGCGACAAAGCTCAACCCCACCGGCAGGCTTTCCACCGCGCCCATCGGCACGGTCAGATGCGGGTATCCGGCAATCGCGGCAATCGAGCCCATGCCGACCGGCAGGCTGTGATCGCCGGTGATCAGGTCGATCGTCCATGCGGGGCCCTCGGTTGGAAACACCAGCAGCGCCAGTTTGCCCTTCGACATCAGCTGGTCGACGCCCTCCTTGCCTGCCAGCCGCAGCGATTCCTCGCGCGCGTTTTTGTAGGCGGCGGCGTCGTCAAGTTTGACCGAGGCCTCGAAAGTTTCCTGCCCGAACCAGCGCATTTCCTCTGCCTCGTGCGCCTTGTTCCAGGCGATCAGCTCGACGAGGCTTCGCACCGGCGGGTTGCCGGGCAAGCCCTTGAGATAGGCGTCGAGATCGTGATGCAGTTCGTAATGCAGCACGGTCGATTCGGCCTTGTACATCGCCGCATCGGGTTCGTAATCGAGCTCGACCAGCACCGCACCTGCGCGGGCGAGGTCCGCCAGCGCGCGGTCGAACAGGGCTTCGGTGCCCTTGTGCTTGCCGGCCGCCTTGCGCAGCACGCCAATCCGCATTCCCGCCAGTGAAGCAGTATCAAGCCCGGCGGCGAAATTCTCGGCGTGCAGGTCAGCGCGCGCGGTTGCCGGATCGGCGGGATCAGCCCCGGCAATCGCCGTCAGGATCAGTGCCGCGTCCTTGACGGTCATCGTCATCGGCCCCGGCGTGTCCTGACTGTGGCTGATCGGCACGATATAGCGGCGCGAGACGAGGCCGACGGTGGGTTTGAATCCGACAATGCCATTGGCGCTCGATGGACAGGTGATCGATCCGTCGGTTTCAGTGCCGATAGCCGCCCAGGCAAAGCCCGCCGCCACCGCCGCGCCGCTTCCCGATGAAGAGCCGCAGGGCGTGCGGTCAAGCGCATGCGGATTGCGCGTCTGCCCTCCGACGCCGCTCCAGCCCGAGGTTGAGCGCGAAGAGCGGATGTTCGCCCATTCGGAAAGGTTGGTCTTGCCAAGGATCACCACGCCCGCGCTGCGCAGCCTGGCCACCAGCGGGCTGTCGCGATGGGTGACATTATCCTTGAGCGCAAGGCTGCCTGCGGTGGTCGGCATGGCATCGGCGGTTTCGATGTTGTCCTTGATCAGCATGACTTTGCCGGTGAGCGGCCCCGCCAGCATTCCGGTCATCCTCTCCGCCGCCTGTGCTTCGCGGATGGCATCGGGATTGATCGCAATCACCGCACCCAGCTTCGGCCCCTTGCGATCCAGCGCATCGATGCGCTGAACGTAGTCAGAGACGCGGTCTGGCGCGCGGGCAAGGTCTGGCTTGGGCAGCGCGGTGGCACAGGCCGATAGAGCCAAGGGCAGCAACAGGACAAAGCGCTTCATGTCTGGGGGAGCTCCGTTATTCGTGCGCGGCAGTGTTTTTCGTTTGCGGCAGCCTATGCGGTTGAGCGAGGCGCACAATCCCCTTTGCCACCCATTCCACCACGTTTATCGACGTCGCCCTTGCAGCGCCGGACGAAGCTGGCCTAAGTTATTGCCGAGCTTGGGCCGAGCTTGGAAAGTGAGGCGGCTTATGGACGCGCAGGTCGAACATTTTCACCGCGATGGCTATGCGATTGTGCGGGCGCTTTTTACGGCCGCGGACATTGCCGAACTGGCGCGCGCCTTTGATCAGATCCACGCCGAGGCGCGCGCGCTGGGGCGCAGTTTTCGCTATGGCAATCTCAACTACAGGCTCGAAGGTGATCAGGTGCGGATGGCGCAGTGGCCGAGTTACCACAACCCGGTGCTCGACGCGGTGCGCTGCGATGCGCGGATCGGCGCGGTGCTCGCGCCGCTGATCGGCCCCGATATCAAGCAGATCATCAATCAGTTGCATTGGAAGGCACCCGGCGGGCGCGGCGACTTTGCCTATCATCAGGATTCGCGGTTCCGCCGGCCCGAGAGCGCCTATCGCAATCTGGGCGACAGCTATGTCCAGACAGGTATCGCGGTTGACACGCATTCGGCCAAAAGCGGGGCCATGCGCATTCTCCCCGGCAGCCATGCGCATGGAAAAGTCGATCTGGCGGTCGATGGCCCGGTTACTGACATTGCGCCCCAGGATGCCGCGCTTGCCGCCGCCGGGCTCGATCCTGCCAGGCTGATCGATCTGGTGCTTGATCCGGGCGATTTCGTTGTGTGGAGCCCGTACCTTGTTCATGGCAGCGGCACCAACAGCAGCGACCACTACCGGCGGTTCTATATCAACGGCTATGTCCGCGCCGCAGATTGTGATCGCGGCGAATGGGCGTTTCGGCAGGGCAGGCCGCAGCCGTTCGGGGTGCGCACCGAACTTGTCCATTTTGAGGAACTCTATGAGCGACCGGGGCCGCATTTCGCCTGATTTGCTTGCCGGATGACGAATCGCCTCTTCAATGGGGCACAATTCACAGCGCTTTGGGGATGGATTCGCGCGATCAGGGTTAATGCCCTTGAACATCCGCCATCGAGGCCCGAGATAGGCGCGGCAACCAGATGAGGATTCCCATGCTCGACCTGTTCGGCGCGAATACCGCCCAAGGAAAGTTTACCCACGACCCTTACACCGGCGCGCTGGTGCCCACGGTGGTCGAACAGTCCAGCCGGGGCGAGCGGGCCTTTGATATCTTTTCGCGCCTGCTGCGAGAGCGGATCATCTTTGTCACCGGCGAGGTTGAGGACCACATGGCCTCGCTGATCGTCGCCCAGCTGCTGTTCCTCGAGAGCGAGAATCCTTCAAAGGACATCTCGATGTACATCAATTCGCCCGGCGGCGTGGTTACCGCAGGCCTCGCGATCCACGATACCATGCAGTACATTCGTCCGCGCGTTTCAACGGTTTGCGTCGGGCAAGCCTGCTCGATGGGATCATTCCTGCTCGCCGCGGGCGAGCCGGGCATGCGCATCGCCCTGCCGCAGGCGCGGATCATGATCCATCAGCCTTCGGGCGGTGCGCGCGGCATGGCTTCTGACATCGAAATTCAGGCGCGCGAAATCCTGCGGCTGCGGATGCGGCTCAACGAGCTTTATGCCAAATTTACCGGCAAGTCGGTGGAAGAAATTGCCGTCGCGGTGGATCGTGATAACTGGCTTGATGCCACCGAAGCCAAGGAATTTGGCCTGGTCGACAAGGTTTTCGAAGCCCGCCCTGACGGCGACAAACCTGGCGAAGACAAGGGTTCAGGCGGCGCGCCTGACTAGTAAGAATCACCATAAGGCCCATCGCAGGACCGGCTTTCAGCCCTCAGTAAGCTTATGCTGCTAAGGCCTATGTTTGATTTTGCGCAATTTCCGGCTAAAACTGGCGAATCCCCCGTTAGGGTGACACAGGAACAAGAATGACGAAACTGAGCGGTTCAGACGCCAAGAGCACCCTTTATTGCAGCTTCTGCGGGAAGTCGCAGCACGAGGTGCGCAAGCTGATTGCCGGCCCCACCGTGTTCATCTGCGATGAATGCGTGGAACTGTGCAATGACATCATCCGTGAGGAAACCAAGGCTGGCATTGCCGGCAAGAAGGACGGCGGCGTTCCTTCTCCGCGCGAAATCTTCTCCACGCTCAATGATTATGTGATCGGGCAGGATCGCGCCAAGCGCGTACTATCGGTCGCCGTGCACAACCATTACAAGCGCCTGAAGCACAGCGGCAAGGGCGGCGATGTCGAGCTGCAGAAGTCAAACATCCTGCTCGTCGGGCCGACCGGCTGCGGCAAGACCTTGCTCGCGCAGACGCTGGCGAAAACCTTTGATGTGCCGTTCACCATGGCCGATGCCACGACGCTGACCGAAGCCGGTTACGTCGGTGAGGATGTCGAAAATATCATCCTTAAACTGCTCCAGGCCAGCGACTACAACGTCGAAAAAGCCCAGCACGGGATCGTCTATATCGACGAGATCGACAAGATCAGCCGCAAGGCCGAAAACCCCAGCATCACCCGCGACGTTTCGGGCGAGGGGGTGCAGCAGGCGCTGTTGAAGCTGATGGAAGGCACCACCGCCTCTGTTCCGCCGCAGGGTGGCCGCAAGCATCCGCAGCAGGAATTCCTGCAGGTCGATACCACCAACATCCTGTTCATCTGCGGCGGCGCTTTTGCGGGGCTGGAGAAAATCATTTCGGATCGCCTGCAAAAGCGTTCGATCGGCTTCGGCGCGCATGTCGCCGATCCGGACAAGCGCAAGGTTGGTGAGCTGCTGCAAAAGGCCGAGCCTGAAGACTTGCTCAAGTTCGGGCTGATCCCCGAATTCGTCGGCCGTCTGCCGGTAATCGCCACGCTCGAAGACCTCGATATCGAGGCGCTGGTCAAGATCCTGCGCGAACCGAAGAACGCGCTGATCAAGCAATATGCCAAGCTGTTTGACCTTGAGGACGTGTCGCTGACCTTTACCGATGATGCGCTCGAGGCGATCGCGCGCAAGGGTATCGAACGCAAAACCGGCGCGCGCGGGCTGCGCTCGATTGTCGAATCGATCCTGCTCGATACGATGTTCGATATCCCGACCGAGGACGACATCGCCGAGGTTGTGGTCGATAAGGACGTCGTCGAAGGCCGCAAGGATCCGGTGCGCGTGCATAAGGGCAAGGAAGAGGCGGCTTAAACCGGCGATTGGGAAATGTGAATCACCTCACCCCAACGCCGTCTATCCTGAGCTTGTCGAAGGACTGCTTTTTCTTCAAGCGGTTGTGCGCCTTGCACGAAGTTTAGTACGGCCCTTCGACAAGCTCAGGGAAGACGGGTTGGTTCAGATTTTACGCGATTTGCTTTAGCTTCTTCCGCGTCCCGACAGTTCCCGCAGCCTATCCACCCGCTCGGGCGGCAGCACTTCGCGGAAATCGTAAGTTGTCTCGAACGCCGGGATGCCATCAGGCAGCGTCACCCAAGGCATCTTTTCGCGTACGAAAATCACCGCATCAGGCGTGAAGGCAGCGGGATCATCCAGCGTGCCGACGCGCAGTCCTGATCCGTTGCGGCCCATACGCGGATAGTGGCTCCACAGCGCCGCACCGCAGGCTGCGCATCGCACGATAATGTGCTGCCCGCCGCTTCCGGCCACCACGGTGTTCTCGGCAAGTTCGCCCGAGAGCACTTCAATCCGATCCGCCTCGAAAAAGGCGTTGACCACCGAGGTTGACCCGGTTTGTTGCTGGCACTGGATACAGTGGCAATTGTTGACGAAAATCGGATCGCCGGTAACGCGGTAGCGGACAGAGCCGCAGCCGCAGCCGCCCTCTCTTGCCGTCATCGCCTATTTTCCTCCGGGCGGCGCGCCAGCCGGCGGGCCTTCACCGCGCGGTGCCCCTTCGCCGCGTCCGCGCCCGCGAAACGGCGGGATGACATCGCCCTTCTTGAAATGTCGCATTTCCACGCCGTCGCGCTTCATGGTCATTTCCTGCTGCGCGGTTGATTTGAGCAGCCATAGGCCTTTGTTCTGAACCCAGACATCGTTCGATTGCATGATCATTTCGCCCGCGTGCATCGCGCCGTCCTGACCCTTGCGTGACATATGTATGTCGCGGCTGGAGACAGCATTGGCGCCGGTGCCGTTCACCGTGACCGAGACGACTTTCACTTCGGTGCTCATGCCGGGCATGTCCGGCATCATCGCCAGTTCGGTGATCATCTCATCGGCATCCTTGGTTTCGCCGCGGATGTCGGTTGCCTCAAAATCCTTGGTAAGCAGCGCCTTGATGTCGCGGTCCTCGTGCGAATCCATCGCCTCTTTCAATTTGCCATAGCGTGCCTGAAAATCGGTCATGTCATCGGCATATGCAGGGGCAATGGCCGTTGCAGCGAATAGGCAGCCAGCGGCAATGGAAACGGCAATACGCATCGATGTGGCTCCTGTGACCCCCGCCAGCACCATAACCAGTGCAACGCCCGGACGATAGCCCCCCAGTGGCGCAAGGGCGGGGGGCTGGGGCCGTCTACAACAGAAAAACTCTAGCGCGGTTGCCGCCCCGCCCCCTGAGGGGTCTGGGGGAGAGGTGGCGGGGCGGACTAACCGGGCTGAGGGGTTCAGCCCGGCAAGGAAACCGCATCGGTGACGTGGATCACGCCATTTGATTGCATGACATTGGCTTGGGTCACATGCGCCATGCCGCCCTTTTCATCGATGAGCACAATTGCCTTGCCCATCATCCTGGCGGTGAGCATGCCACCTGAAACCGTGGTGAGTTTCGCCATGCCATGACCGGCCCTGATCTTCGCCGAAAGGTCTTGCGCGGTTACACGGCCGGCAACAACGTGGTAGGTCAGGATCTTGACCAGCGTATCATGATTCTCCGGCTTCAACAGCGTACCGACAGTACCGGCTGGCAGCTTGGCGAAGGCGGCGTTGGTCGGCGCGAAAACGGTGAACGGACCGGCGCTCTGCAACGTGTCGACCAGCCCGGCTGCCTTTACCGCAGCGACAAGCGTGGTGTGGACTTTTGAATTGACCGCGTTATCGACGATGGTCTTGGTGGGGTACATCGCTGCACCGCCGACCATCACGGTGTGCATTGCTTTGGCTGAATGCATTTTGGCGGAAACTGGTGCCGTCAGGCCTGCCACAGCAATAGTGCTGGCGGCAATCAGCGCGAGGGTCTTGCGTATCGTCGACATCGGGTATCTCCTGAAAACAGTGAGTGGGCTCACTGCATGGGGAGATACGCAGCCCGCGCCGAGCGGACGCAGTGCGGCCTCAACTGGCCGAAATTTTTCCGACCGCAATCACCGGCCCGGTATGCTCGGGGTTGGGAGAACCGCCGGTTTGCTCGAGCGAAATCGCCACCGTGACATTCGGACCCAGTTTTGCCGCAAGCTCGGCTGACATCACCATTTGCCGGTTCGCCCCAGCCTTGAGCAACCCGAGCGAGCGCGATATTTCGTTCTTGGGCAGCACCCACAATTGGTAATCATGCCCGGCGCTGAGCGGCAGTTCGGGCGCGAGCGCGGTAAGGCGGCGCAGATCGGGCTGCCACACCAGCGTTACCGCGCCGCCGCCCTTGGGGGCGAGCGTTGCGGCGAGTGGCGCTGCAACCGGCGCAGATGCAGGCGGTGCGGGCGGACGCATCGAAACCACCGCCAGCACCACGGCCGCAGCAGCGGAAAGTCCTGTGCCCCACTGCCAGCGCCGCACCGATCGCCGCAATTGCATCACCTCGCCGCGAGATTGCTGGCCAAGCGCCGCCTCGATGCGCGGCCACAGATCGGTGCCGGGCTCAACCGAGGCAATTTCGTCGAGCAGCGGCGCGAGTTTGGCCTCCCAGTCGGTGACCATTGCGGCAAACGCGGGATCAGCACTGATCAGCCCGCGCGCGCGCAACATGTCTTCGCTATCAAGCAGCCGCAGCACATATTCTGCAGCAAGGATTTCGCGCTCGGTCATCGCTCGAGGCACTCCTTCAAACGGGCCAGGCCGCGCCGAATCCAGCTTTTCATCGTGCCGAGCGGCACTTCGGCGCGCTGGGCCAGTTCAGGGTACGAAGCGCCACCGAAGAATGCCGCGCGGATTGCCTCACGCTGGCGGTCTTCGAGCGTGCCGAGGCAGATGCGGATCTGCGCAGATTCCTCGCCGTCGAGCAACATGGCCTCAGCCCCCGGCGCTGGATCGGCAACGGCTTCGGCCGCAGCGATCGGTTCGGCGGCGCGCAGTTTTCCCGAGCGGCGCATCCGGTCAATCGAACGATTGCGCGCGAAAGTAGCCAGCCACGAAATCGGGCTCGCACGGCGCGCGTCAAACAGCCCGGCATTATTCCAGAGAGAAACATATACGTCCTGCAAGGCATCCTCGGCTTCGCTGCGATCCCCCAAGATACGCAGGCAAATGCCGAACAGCTTCGCATAAGTGGCCTGATAAACCTCAGCCAGCGCCTTGCGGTCGCCGACTTTGAGCCGCTGCATGGCATCGATCAATGGCTGGTTAGACCGCGCCTCTCGCATCAGATCACAGCCTCACTCTCCAACCTGCATGCGGAATCGCTACCCGATTCAATCTGGATGGTGGTGTGGCCTATTGTGAAATCGTGCGCCAGTTCTTCCGCGATATGGGTGAGGAAGGCATCGCCGGGATTGCCCGAAGGAATGACCAGATGGGCGGTAAGCGCCGTTTCAGTCGTGCTCATCGGCCAGATGTGGAGATCGTGGACGGCGGTGACCCCGGGCTGCGCGGCGAGGAATGCGCGGACCCCGCCATGGTCGATGCCGTCGGGCACGCCAAGCAATCCCATCCTGAGCGCGCTTTTGAGCAGGCCCCATGTGCTCCAGCCGATCACCAGCAGCACCAGCAGGCTGACGGCAGGATCGATCCACGCCTTGCCGGTGCGCAGGATCAGAAAACCGGCGATCACCACTGCGGCAGATACCGCCGCGTCGCCCGCCATGTGGACGAAGGCCCCGCGCAGGTTGATGTCATGCTTGCGCCCGCCGAAAAACAGCATGGCGGTGAGCGTATTGATCACGATCCCCGCTGCCGCCACCGCCATCATCACCCCGCCCGCGACCGGCTCAGGATTGATGAACCGCTGCACGGTTTCGCTGCCAATCGCGCCGATTGCGGCGATCAGCAGCGCTGAATTGGCCAGCGCCGCGAGGATCGACGAGCTTTTGAACCCATAAGTAAACCGCGCCGAAGGCGGCCGCGCGGCGAGCACGGAGGCGGTCCAGGCGATGATCAGTCCGAGCACATCGGACAGGTTGTGTCCGGCGTCCGCCACCAGCGCCATCGACCCCGCAGCAAAGCCATATCCCGCCTCAACCGCGACAAAGCCCGCGTTGAGCACCACGCCGATGGCAAAAGCCCTGGAGTGGCTGCTGGGCGGTGCGTGATGGTGATGCCCGTGTTGATGGTGACCGGAGTGGTGTTCGGTCCTGCTCGAACTAAGATCTTGGTGCGCAGACAAATTCATTTTTCCTGTGGCTGGCGACGCAAAAAGCGGCGGCGAGGACAGCGTTGCAGATATGCCGCACTGCGGCACAATTCGACTCCGCGTCAATAGCTGGATTTTTCAGATTTCTAGTCAGATTTGCTGCTATGCGACGAATTGTTACGCCGCATCGGTATCTTTTGTAATCTTCTTGCAAGATGCGGCTTTTGGTGGGGTTGGCTGGCTCAAACTGTCAACAGGACGTAACACAACACTGTTCAGAAGCATCCCGCCTACCAGTAAGAACGCGGGCAGCGCCTGCCGGGGAGCGATTCGCCGCGCCGGTATGGCTTTACGAAGCACATTCATTCCTGACAGGGAAACGGGGTCCGATATCATGCACTTCAAAACAATTCTTGCAGCTAGCGCAGCCAGCCTTGCAATAGTTTGCGGCATTGCCTCTCCGGCCTATGGGCAAGAGACCACCTCATCTATCCGCGGCACAGTGACGGGTGACATGGGTCCGGTTGCTGGCGCGGTAGTTGAAATTCTGGATACGGCGACTGGCGCAAAAAATTCGGTTACGTCCAAGGCCGATGGTTCCTACGATCTGTCTGGTTTGCGTGCGGGAGACAGCTATTCAGTCAAGGTTACCGCACCGGGTTATGCACCCTCGGAAGTTACGGACGTTGTCACAGTTGTTTCCCAATCTTACGAGCTGCCACTGGCTCTTTCCAAGGAAGGCAGCAATGGCGGCGATGTGATCGTTGTTACCGCCGCCCGCGTCCAAGGAGCAGGTTCGGTATCGCAAGGCCCAGCGACCGTTCTCACGGCGAAGCAGATCGAAAGCGTGGTTAGCGTCAACCGGGACATCCGCGACCTTTCTCGTCGAGATCCGTTTGCCCGGCTTGACGACACCCCCGGCGGCGGCCGAGCAATTTCCTTTGCCGGCCAGAATGCGCGTTACAATCGTTTTACGGTTGATGGTGTCCCCATCACGGATAGCTTTGGCCTGAACACCGATGGATTGCCCAGCCGCCGTTCACCCATTCCTTATGACGCGATTGGTCAGTTCCAAGCCAAGGTTGCGCCGTTCGACGTCCGTGACGGCAATTTTCAGGGCGGCGCAATCAACATCGTATTGCGCTCAGGCTCCAATGAGTTCCAAGGCACTGGCTTTTTTGCTTATTCGTCGGATAGCCTCAACGGAAAGACCACAAAGCCGGGCCCAGGCATCCCAACTGGTGTTATCACCCTCCCCAGTTACACATACAAGAATTATGGATTTGAACTTTCCGGTCCAATCATCAAGGACACGCTGTTCTTCATGATCGCCGGTGAGCGCCTGCGCGCGGACCTTCCGATTGCTGAGGGCCCGACCGATAACAACGCCGGTACTGGCATCCCGACACTCACGCAGGCACAGGTTGACAGCGTAACCGCAATTGCCAAGTCAAAATATGGCTATGACACTGGCGGCGTGATCAAAACAAATGGTGACAAAGACGACCGCCTTGTTGCGCGGATCGACGCGAACCTGTCAGATACTCAGCGTGCATCATTGACATATACCTACGCCAAAGATGCAATCAATCTGGTGCAGAATGCGTTCACAACAGCTCCGTTTGGTCTTGGCCTGACTTCGAATGCCTATACGCAGAGCAACCGGCTCCACACCGGTGTATTCCAGCTTAACTCCGAATGGTCGGACAGTTTTTCGACCGAAGTTCGCGGGTTTTACAAGGACTATCTCCGAGGTCAGGATCCGGTCTTGGGGCGTGGCTTTGCTCAGTTTCAGGTCTGCACAGCTGCGACATCAGATCGTCCGGCCACAGCGACATCAGGAAATACCACTTCGATCAACTGCCCCTCGACCAATGCAATTGTAAGCTTTGGCCCGGATATATCGCGCCAAACCAATGCGTTGACCGTAAAGAGTTGGGGTGGACTGTTTCAGGGCCGGCTGAAAGTGGGCGAGCACGATTTGAAGGCTTTCTTTGAATATCAGAATGCCAAGACTTTCAATTCGTTCCTTCAGCGTTCAGCTGGCGATTACTACTTTGATTCGATTGCTGATTTTCAAACAGGCAATGCCCAGCGTCTGCGTTATCAAAACGATGTATTCACCCTCAATCCCAATGATGCCGCCGCATCGTTCCAATATCAGTCGTTCACATTCGGCATTCAGGATAACTGGCGTGTTAGCAGCGCGCTCACGCTTAACATCGGTGCCCGCTACGACCTTTATGGCGGCGCCAGCCGGGCTGTTCTGAACACGAATTTCGTGAACCGCTATGGTTTTGCGAACAACAAGTTCCTCGATGGCTTTGGCTCTTTCCAGCCGCGTTTCGGTTTCACCTATAAGCCTTCTACCTCCTTGTCATTCCGCGGTGGCGTTGGCATTTTTGCCGGCGGAACCCCCGATGTCTATGTGTCGAACAGTTTCTCAAATACTGGCGTCTTGACCAATTCAATCGATATCCAGCAGACAAGCAACGCGAGCTATAACAACACTTCCGGTGCTGCAATTCTTACCAATGTTAGCGGTACGACGATTTCGTCTGCGGCAAACGCAACACTGCAATCATTGACGCTTTCGACGACCGCTCCCACCAATGCGATTGTTCCAAATTTCAAGTTGCCATCACAATGGCGCGCAACGCTCTCCGCTGATTATGAGCCGGAAACATTTGGTCCGCTCGGCGGCGGCTGGCACTTTGGCGCAGATTTGCTTTATTCACGCGTAATCGAACAGGTCTTTTTCACCGACTACCGGGTTCAAGCGAACGGTTTGCTTACGCCTGATGGGAGGACACGCTATACTCCGATCACCGGTTTCGCTGACAACAATTCTGACATTGTCCTGACCAATTCGAACCAGGGACGCAGCTACATCGGTGTCCTTCGCGCGCGCAAATCGTTTGGCTTTGGTCTGGATACCAGCCTCAGCTTCACGTGGCAGGACATCAGGGACAAGAACCCGGCAACGTCTTCGGTCGCTTCGTCAAACTATGCGGCGGGTGTGGCGCTCGATCCGAATGGTCCGGCCTACGGCATTTCGAATGATCAGGTTAAGAACGCCTGGAAGTTCAGCCTTGCCTACAACCATGCCTTTGTTGGAAACTTCAAGACAACACTTGGCCTTTTCGGTGAATCCCGTGCTGGTCATCCCTATAGCTTCACTTTCCGCGATCCTGCAACCCGCTCTGCTGTTTTCGGCACGATCGGTTCGGGTAGCCGATATCTGATGTATGTGCCCACCGGGGTTAGCGACCCGCTGGTTTCCTATGCCTCGACAACTATGGCTCAGCAGATCGACGATTTCATCACCGCTTCAGGCCTTGGCAAATTTCGCGGCACGATCGCACCGCGGAATGCGTTCCGGTCAAACTGGATCACGAAAGTTGATCTTCACTTCGCCCAGGAACTGCCCACGGGCATCGGCAAAGCCCGCTTTTCTGTTTTTGCGGACGTTGAAAACTTTACGAACCTGATCAACAAGAACTGGGGTCAGATTCGCGAGTACTCCTTCCCCTATACGGTGACACCAGTGACGGTGCAGTGCTTGACCGCAGCGGTTGCCACGGGAACTGCTCCGACGACCGCTCAGGTTACCGCCAATGCGAGCCAAGTTTGTGCCCAGTATCGCTACGATGCGAATACAAAGGATACGTCTGGCAATTTCGTTGCGCCAACGGATACGATTTATCCCAGGCAGTCTCTCTACACGATCCGTATCGGTGCCCGCATCAGCTTTTGATCCAGCACAACCCGCCAAAACAAAACGGAAAGGGGCGCTTCGGCGTCCCTTTCTTTTTGTCTGGCGCACCCCTCACCGATAAACGCAGTCATCCCCGGCAGACATCTTCACCGCACCGCTCTGCGCGGCGATGGCGTTGCCGTGGCGGCGGGTGAAGCCGCCGGGGGCGATGACGTCGCGCTTTTTTGGCAAGGGCAGCGCGGCGGCGATGCGGGCGGCTTCGATCCGCGATAGATGCGCTGCGGAATGACCGTAATAGCGCTGCGATGCCGCCTCGGCGCCGAAAGTGCCGATCCCGGTTTCGGCAACGTTGAGGTAGACTTCCATGATCCGCCGCTTGCCCCAGATATACTCGATCAGCACGGTGAACCACGCCTCGAGCCCTTTGCGGAAATAGCCGCCGCCCTGCCACAGGAATACGTTCTTCGCGGTCTGCTGGCTAATCGTCGATCCGCCACGGATCCGCCCGCCGCGCTGGTTGCGCTCCCACGCCTTTTGCATCGCATCGGTATCAAAGCCGTTGTGCAGGCAGAACTTGCCATCCTCACCCGCTATCACTGCCGCGACCATATTGCGGTCGATCCGGCTGAGCGGGGTCCAGTCCTTGGAAATGCCGTTGGGGTCCATCACCATCGTCGCGGTGACCGGCACCGGCAGCCATTTGAACAGCACCACCAGCAGCAGGCTGATGCCAATGAACCAGATGATCCCCCGCGCGGTCCACCAGGCGGTGCGATAGATCCATCCCCGGTTCGGACCAGGCCGGGGCAGGCGGGGAAGGCGGAGGCGGCGCAGCATTGGCGTGCAGACTATGAGGGAATTGGATCAATTCAAACCCCCATCGTCGGCGAGGGCCGGAACGAAAGAAAATTGTGCCTTTTTGCCCGAGTGGACCGCGCGGGTTCCTTGTCCGTTTTGTCATCGCCGACGATTGGTCTAAAGCGTCGCAACGAGGTTCTTTTTCTATGCGCTTGCTCCCCCCCAGCTTCCTCCTGTTCGCCGTTCTGGCTATTCCCGCTCATGCCGAGGAGCGCGATTTTTGCGCCACCCGGCCGGGTCTGAACACCCCCGCCTGCACGCTCGCGCCGGGCGAAGTCATGGTCGAAACCGGCGTCCTCACCTGGGATCATCAGGAAGATGCCAGCGCGCGCGGTGATACGCTGACTTTTGGCGATACCACGCTCCGCATCGGCCTCACCCCGCGTTCCGAATTGCAATTGGGCTTTGCCCCCTATGTTCACGACCGCCAGCGCGACAAACTGAGCGGCGCCGTGACAACGGCTTCCAGCACCGGCGATGCCACCATCGCCTGGCGGCGCGGGCTTGCCGGGCCAAACGGGCCGATTGCCCTGCAAGCCACTGTAACGCTGCCCCTGGGCAAGTCACCCGGCGGCGCAGGCGATTGGGGCGCGGGCGTGCTGTTGCCGATGGGCTTCGAACTTGGCCATGGCTTCCAGCTCGAACTGACACCCGAAGCCGACGCCGCGGTCAATTCAAGCGGTTCGGGGCGGCACTTCGCTTTTGGCACGGCGGCGGGGATTTCGCACCCACTGAGCAAGACCCTGTCATTCTCTGTGGAAGCCAGCCTGTTCCGTGATCTCGATCCCTCGGGCCACGATACCCAGGCGCTCGCGGCGGAATCGCTCGCCTGGCAGGCAGGCAAGCGCTTCCAGCTGGACCTTGAAGCAGACGAGCGGCTGGCCGGCGGCGTACCGGACAGGGCAGTCAAACTGGGACTGGCGCGGCGGTTCTAGTGTCTTTCTGGAGTAGACGGCACCAGCCCGCTCCCCCGCCCGGCCACCCACGCAATTTTATAATTTGGGTAGCCTGGGGGGAGAGCGGGGTGGTGCCGATTCGACGCTACACGGAAAAACCCAGCGCCTATCAGGCCGCGATCCGCTCAACCCGAATATCGCGCTTGCGGGCCTGAACGAGATCGTAGGCCGCCTGCATCCGAAGCAGGGTGTCAGCGTCAATCCCGAAGGCTTTTTCAAATCGGATCGCCATTTCTGCTGAAAGGCCCGCCCTGCTGTTGAGCAGAGAACTCAACGCCTGCCTGGTCACGCCGAGGCGGTGCGCCGCCTCGGTCACACTCAAACCATAAGGTGCGACAGCTTCCGTACGCAGCCATTCTCCCGGGTGAACATAAAAGCTCGAATGCAGTTTGATGGCCATTAGTGATAATCCTCAAGGTCAAGATCGGCGATGGCATTCGCTAGAGTATCCGGAAGGTCATTCGCCAGTTCCGGCTCACTGTGAGAGACCATGTACCGGCCCGATTACCGGTAAGTAAATGCGCTCCAAAATTTGGCGGAGACATCAACCCTTCAGCAGAATGAATGAGATTCAGCCAAGCAACCATCTTCAGAAGGCGATCAGCAAGGCTGCCAGGCAGACCTTTAGGTTTGCCGGTCTCAGCAAAGGCACGCAGCGCCTTGTGCCGAATAGACTCAATCTCCAGGCCATTACATAGGAGTGCGCCTGTCGCCTGTCAAGCGACGGGCGACGGAAATTCAAGCCGCCAGCAAATTCTTCTCGCCGGCGATCCGCATGATCCCCTTCTGCAGCTTTTCAAACGCGCGCACCTCAATCTGGCGGACGCGTTCGCGGCTGACGCTGTAGACCTGGCTCAATTCCTCAAGCGTCTTGGGCTCATCGACCAGACGCCGCTCGGTGAGGATATGGCGTTCACGATCGTTAAGGTCTTCCATCGCCTCAAGCAGCAGTGCGTGGCGGAACCCCGCTTCCTGGGCATCGGCAACGGTTTCATCCTGCAATGCGCCTTCGTCAGCAAGAATGTCCTGCCACTGGCCTTCGCCTTCATCGTTGAGACTGACGTTCAGGCTGGCATCGCCGCCCATCATCATCCGGCGGTTCATGTTGACCACTTCGGTCTGAGACACGCCGAGCTTGGTGGCGATCAGCTTGAGATGATCGGGGTGCAGGTCGGAATCCTCGTAAGCATCGAGGTTCTTTTTCATCCGCCGCAGGTTGAAGAACAGCTTCTTCTGCGCGGCAGTGGTGCCCATCTTGACGAGGCTCCACGAACGCAGGATGAATTCCTGAATCGAGGCCTTGATCCACCACATCGCATAGGTCGCAAGCCGGAAGCCGCGTTCGGGCTCGAATTTCTTCACCCCCTGCATCAGGCCGATGTTGCCTTCGGAAATCAGTTCGCTCACCGGCAGGCCATAGCCGCGATAGCCCATCGCGATTTTCGCCACGAGCCGCAGGTGGCTGGTCACAAGTTGCTTGGCGGCATCGGGATCCTGATGCTCGGCATAACGCTTGGCGAGCATATATTCGTTCTCCGGCGTGAGCAGCGGGAACTTGCGAATCTCGGAAAGGTAGCGGTTGAGGCCGGCTTCGCTGTTAAGCGCAGGGACCGAATTGGGGGCAGCGGGGATGTTGCTGTCGCGCTGGGGCATGGTCTTCATTCTTCCTTTCATCGTCGGCAAACCCTTGTCAGACCCTTAATAGGCATCAGGCGATGGCAGCCACGTCGGGTTGGTGTCATAGCAGACTAACTCACGCAATGCACTTCAATTCGATCAACAGCTCCTCAAGATCGGCAGGCAACTTGGCCGTAAAGCGCAGGTGCTCAGCCGTTGCAGGGTGAATGAAGCCCAAAACGGCAGCGTGCAGGGCCTGGCGGCGGAAAGCGATTCGGGTGAGTAACGCACGAAGCGCGCCGGGGCTCCGTCCATAAACAGGATCGCCCAATAAGGCATGGCCAATTGACGCCATATGAACGCGGACCTGATGGGTTCTACCGGTCTCAAGGCGGCATTCGACCAGCGCTGAATGGGCATTCAGGCGCGCGAGCGTCTTGTAATGCGTCACCGCGTGTTTGCCGCGCTTGTTCAGTTCATGGAGCACGGCCATTTTCTTGCGGTCATGGTCAGACCGGCCGATGTGGCCTTCGACCGTCCCGCTGACCGGCATCGGCAATCCGCCAACCGCCGCGATATAAGCGCGCTCGATCGAATGATCGGCGAACTGCTTTGCCAGCCCCTCGTGCGCCAGATCAGTCTTGGCGACAACCATCAGCCCCGATGTGTCCTTGTCGATGCGGTGGACGATGCCGGGGCGGGCGACGCCGCCGATGCCCGATAGCTGGCCCCTGCAGTGGTAGAGCAGCGCATTGACCAGCGTTCCGTCTGCGTTACCGGCCGCCGGATGGACCACCATCCCGGCAGGTTTGTCGATGACGATCAGGTGCTCGTCCTCATAGGCGATCACCAGCGGGATATCCTGCGGCTGGGCTTCGGCTTCGGTGACTTCGGGGACGTGGATGGCAAACGGCGTATCGGCGGCTGGTTTGAGCGATGCCTGCGACACCACCTTACCCGCGAGCTCAACCATGCCCTGGCCCATCAGCGCCTTCACCCGCTCGCGCGACAGGCCGCTGACGGCAGCAATCGCCTTGTCGACCCGCTCGCCGCCGGTCGCAATAACGCCGGTAATTGTGGAATGACCCCCGTCCATGATCAGCAACGTGGGGATGGTCTTCGCGGCAACAAGTGGCGCGATTGCAACAGTGGGGAAAGAAGCGGGTAAAGCCGCCTGCCGGATGCCCTCCAGGCGCGGTGATGGTGGGACATCGAAGCGCTTCCCACGCGACTCGCTGAAGGGTAAGGGGGATCAAATCGCCTATTCGGCAACACGGAACCCGCGCTTCATGACTATTTCCGCCATCGATCTTGCCTCCTTGCTTTGCTCGCGGCTGTGCCATGATATGTTGAGCCCGGTGGGCGCGATGGCGAATGGCCTGGAACTGCTCGCCGAAGAGCGCGATGCCGAAATGCGCGGGCGGATTGTTGAACTGCTCGAACAGAGCGCCAAGACCAGCGCTGACAAGCTCAAATTCTTCCGTCTCGCCTTCGGCGCGGCGGGCGGATACGGTGAAATGGTGCCGTGCGAGGAGCCGCGCGCGGCGATCGAGGCGCTGGCGGGCAATAACCGGCGCATCGCAGTAAACTGGAATGTCTCGGTCGCCAGCTTGCCCAAACCGGCGGTCAAGGTGTTGCTCAACCTCGCGCTGTTCGGCATCGAAGCGCTGGTGCGCGGCGGCATGCTCGATATCGATGCGGAACTGCGCGAAGGTTCCAGCGAGATCGCGGTGCGCGCCAGCGGCACCAGGATCGCCTTTGACGAAAACGTCGGCAAGGCGCTCGAAGGCAGCCTGCCGCAAAGCGAGCTTTCGAGCCGCACCGCGCCGGCCGCACTGGCGCACCAGCTCGCCGAATCGCTCGGCGGCGGGCTGCAATATGCGCTGACCGAAGGAGCGCTCGTCATGGGCGCGGTCCTTCCCGGAGCGTGACCCTGTGAGCGGCGACATGCGCGAATGGCTGGTCCACGCACAAGTTCCCTCGCCGAATTTCAACGCACGGCAAGTGCCGGTTTCGATGGTCGTGCTGCATTACACCGGGCTGCCGACCGCTGAGGAAGCGCTGGCCCGGCTGACCGACGGAGCCCACGGTAATCCGGTTTCGGCGCATTACCTGATTGACGAGGCGGGCAAGGTTACCCAGATGGTCGATGAAGCGCACCGGGCGTGGCATGCCGGGGCCGCCTGCTGGCGCGGCGAGCGTGACGTTAATTCGGCGAGCGTCGGCATAGAGCTTGTCAACCCGGGGCACGAATGGGGCTATAATGAATTCCCCGAGGCGCAGATCGCGGCGCTGTTGCCGCTGCTTGCGGATATCATCGGCCGCCACGAGATCCCGCTCGCCAATGTTGTTGGCCATTCGGACGTGGCGCCTGCGCGCAAGCTCGATCCGGGCGAGCTGTTCCCTTGGGCCCGTCTCGCCTGGCACCGCCTCGCGCTGGCCAGGCCCAAGCCGGCGATGCGGCTGGTGTTCGATAACGAGGGCGCGTTCTTCCTCGCGCTTGAGCGCTGGGGCTATGACATTACCGATGGTGAGGCTGCGGTGCGCGCCTTCCAAAGGCGCTGGCGTCCGCGCAAGATCGATGGCGAAATCGATGGCGAAATCGGCGCGCTGTTGTTCGAACTTCTCCTCGAACGAGACACCGCGCTGGCGTCATAGCCTGGTGCGCGCAAGCCATCCGGCTTGTGCTTGCTGTGCCATCCCGCTCCCCCGCCCGACCACCGAGCAAAGGTACCCTATGGGTGGTCGGGCGGGGGAGCGGGATGGCACAGCAAGGCGGGCACGGATGGGCCGGCCGCACCAACAAAGACTTACGGTGAGAAGCGCGGCGTGCTACGCCATCCCCAGCCAGGGGGCCGGGCAGCCGCGTCAGGAGCAATCCTGCCGAGGAAAGTCCGGGCTCCACGAAACAAGGGTGGCGGGTAACGCCCGCCGGACGCAAGTTTAGGGAAAGTGCCACAGAGAGCAGACCGCCTCCTTCGACAAGCTCAGGATGAGCGGGTTGTAAGAGGTAAGGGTGAAAGGGTGCGGTAAGAGCGCACCGGGCTGCTGGTAACAGCGGCCGCATGGCAAACCCCACCCGGAGCAAGACCGAATAGGGGCGGCGCGTCCTGAGCAATCAGGACAGGCGTGTTTCGCGCTGGACCGCCCGGGTTGGTTGCTTGAGCCGCGCAGCAATGCCCGGCCTAGAGGAATGGCTGCCCAGGCGGTGCTGGTCTTGAAAGAGATACCATCCGCTGGACAGAACCCGGCTTACAGGCCCCCTGGCGTTTTTTGTGGTGATCGGAATTGCAGTCACAAATTCTCACTTGATTCCCGCTATGGGAATTGTTACCATCTCGCATGAGGATAATCGCGCGCAGCACGCTGGTTGCGTTCTGGGAAAAACACCCGGAAGCCAAACCATCGCTGATGCATTGGCAGAATGTGGCGAAGGCAGCGGACTGGCAAAGCGCGAATGATGTGCAGGCGGCTTTTTCAAAGGCGAAGGCACTCAATGGTGAGCGGGTGCGGTTTGAAGTGGCTGGCGGCGACTATCGGCTGATTGTTGCGTTCGATTTCCGGCGGGCAATAGCTTTTGTGAAGTTCATCGGCACCCATGCCGAATATGACCGGATCGACGCGCTGAACGTGAATTTGTTTTAGCCATGAAGCTGTTTTAGCCATGAAGCTGTTTTAGGAGGCCGCAATGGATATCAAACCGATCAAGAGCGATGCCGATCATCAGGCTGCCCTGCGCGAGATTGAGGTGCTGTGGGGCGCAGCAGAAGGCACGGCTGAGGGTGATCGGCTGGACGTGCTGGCGACTCTGGTTGAAGCCTATGAGGAAGTGCGCTGGCCGTTGGCCGAGATGGACCCGGTCGAAGCCATCGAAGCGGCGATGGTTCACGATGGCCACACCCGTGCCGATCTCTCCGCCCTCATCGGCAATAGCCGCGCCACCGAAATTCTCAAACGCCAGCGTGCCCTAACCCTGCCGATGATCCGACGGATTGCGAAAGAGTGGCATGTGCCGGAACGGTTGCTGGTGCGGGAGTATCGGGTTGGCTAGGAACGCCTACCCCCGTCCAACCCCCACATAAACAAACCCCTTCGCCCGCATCTGTGCCGGATCATAGACGTTGCGCAGGTCCACCAGCACGGAAGCATTCGCCAATGCCTTCACCTTGTCGAAATCGAGGGCGCTGAAGGCGTCCCACTCGGTTACTATCACCGTGGCATCGGCCCCTTCTATCGCGGCATAGGCGCTGTCGCACATGACAACATCGGGCATCAGCGGCCTGGCCATCTCCATGCCTTCAGGATCATAGGCGCTCATCAATACCCCGGCATCGGCGAGCGCCTGCGAGATGGCGATCGAGGGTGCGTCGCGCATGTCATCGGTGTCGGGCTTGAAGGTCAGGCCCAGCAGCGCGACCTTTTTGCCGCGCGCGGCATCGGGCCCTCCCAAAGCGTCGATCACCTTGCGGCCCATCGCGCGTTTGCGGGTGTCGTTGACCTTGACCACCGCCTCGACAATCCGCAGCGGCGAATCGAAATCCTCGGCGGTCTTGAGCAGCGCCAGCGTATC
>JANLOZ010000269.1:0-10364 GCA_031366845.1 Novosphingobium sp.
GGGGGAGCGGGCCGGTGCCGCTCCTGATTCAACCTTGCCGAATCAGAATCGCCCGCAAATAAAAATTCCCGCCTCCGGAATTGGGGTCCGGAGGCGGGAAGCGACCCGAAAGGCCCGGCAAACGCATACCGGTCTTGCAGGTTGGCTCGGTACGAAGGCAACAATGCCCGGGCCGTTGGCCAAGCTTATCGCCAAATTCTCGAAACGATTGCATTCACTTTGCGACACTCTGTTACATAGCCGAGACGAGCACATTTGTTGCGCGAATGGGTGCCGCAATCTAAGGGCTGAAAAAGAGCTTCAGAGGAATTCGATTGCATGACAGCCTACCCGCGCAGTTCCGCCCTGATGCAACGCGGTGCGGCATTTCTCGGCAGCCAACATGCGATCCTGTGCGGCGCCATGTCATGGGTGTCAGAGCGCGGGCTGGTGGCGGCGATCAGCAACGCCGGCGGCTTTGGCGTGATCGCCTGCGGCGCGATGACGCCCGAATTGCTCGATGCGGAAATTTCCGCGACCAAGGCGCTCACCGCGCGGCCGTTCGGCGTCAATCTGATCACCATGCATCCCGGCCTGTTCGATCTGATCAAAGTTTGCGCAAAGCATGGCATCGGTCTGGTTGTGCTGGCGGGCGGCATCCCGCCAAAAGGCTCGATCGAGGCGCTGAAGGAAGCGGGCGCGAAGGTTATCTGTATCCCGCCGACGCTGGCCCTGGCGAAGAAGTATCTGCGTTCGGGAGCGGACGCGCTGGTGATCGAAGGCATGGAGGCTGGCGGTCACATCGGCCCGGTTTCGACCAGCGTTCTTGCGCAGGAAATCCTGCCCGAACTTGCCGCCGATAACGTGATTTTCGTCGCCGGCGGAATCGGCAGGGGCGGGGCGATTGCCGCCTATCTCGAGATGGGCGCGGCGGGGGTGCAGCTCGGCACGCGGTTCGCCTGCGCCACCGAATCAATCGCCCATCCCCTGTTCAAAAAGGCGTTCTTCCGCGCCAATGCCCGCGATGCCATCACATCAGTGCAGGTCGATCCGCGGCTGCCGGTGATCCCGGTGCGCGCGCTCAAAAACAAAGGCACCGAGGAATTTACCGCCAAACAGCTCGAGGTGGCCAAGCTGCTTGATGAAGGCGCGGTCGATATGCTCGAGGCGCAATTGCAGATCGAACACTTCTGGGCAGGCGCACTGCGCCGCGCGGTGATCGACGGCGATGTTGAAAGCGGATCGCTGATGGCGGGGCAGTCAGTGGGCATGGTAAGCGCCGAGGAGCCGGTCGCCGATATTATCGCCACACTGATGCAGGAATGCGAAGCGGCGCTGGCACGGCGGTAAATTCGGCGTAGCATTGCACCGAAGCAGGAGCAGGCCAATGTCCACCAGCGCAATCGATCATGTCAATATTCTGACCGACGACCTTGAAGCCACGGTCGCCTTTTATGAAGCGGTGCTCGATCTGCGGCGCGGCGAAAGCCCTGCGACGGCGATGGGCATGCAGGGCGCGTGGATGCTCGATCAAACGGGCAACGCGCTGCTCCATTTGATCGGCAACGAGCCGGGGCTGAGACTGGCCGAAGGGCGGGTGCCGGGGCAATCGACCAATGCGGTTCATCACGTGGCTTTTCGCTGTGACGGGTTTGAAGCCGCCAAGGCGCGAATTGCCGATTTTGGCTGCGCGGTTCAGGTCAACGATGGCCTATACGGGCTGCGCCAGATCGTCCTCACCGATCCCAATGCGATAACCGTGGAGATGAATTTCCCGCTTTAGCCAGGCCTCGGACTCCTCGCTCGACAAGCTGACGCTGAGCGACGTTCCCGGAATTGTCTGCCAGAACAACGGCGCGGCGCAATATCTGCGGCATAGCGCGGGCGAAGAACTGCGCGGCAAGTTCCGCCCGTTGATCGACGCGGCGCTGACCAAGGTTGGCGCGTTCAAGGCTATCGATAGCCTGGCGAAGAAATCGCCCTTGCTGGGGCTCACCGGGATCACGCGTGACAAGCTTGGGCTGTCGGCGACCGATCAGGCGCTCAACGGGGTTTACAGTTATATTGGCTCGGAAGAAGGCCGGTTGCGGTCCGATCCGCTTGGCAAGGCGGGTGGGTTGCTCAAGGGAATTTTGGGGAACTGAAGGCTTTTTGGGCGATCTTGCGATCAGTTGCCCATACATTCCGAATTCGGTCATCCTGAACGTGTTTGAGCAGCGGACGGCTGCGCCGCTTGCCCACCCCAAGAAGCATTACTTTTTGGGGACCCCGCGCCGGGTGCAGCAGCGCAAGCCCCTGCCTCAAACCAGCCATAGAGGCGACGAATGAGCGCGGGGTTCGACCAACTTGAAGGAACTGAATCAGGGCAAATATCGGTACATTCAAAAAGTCCGGCGACACCAACTACACCGGCGCGATCGTCACCCCCCAGCGCCCAAGTGCGAAAACGGAATGGGCGCTTGCAGAAGAAGAACGTGCGGCTTGTCGCCGAAGAAGCGAGCGAGAACGAAAACACCCCCTCGCACCGGGTGTTCGCGGCGAAGACCGAGATCGGCGCGTGCCGGCAAAAATCCTTCAAGGAAGGCCGCGACTATCTTTCGATGACGCTCGACGATCCCAGCTTCACCGCCCCGATCTTCGCCAGCCTGTTCGCCGATGAAGACGGCAAGACCTTCAACCTGATCTGGTCACGCGCCCGCATCTTGAACGGCCACAGACCACCGCACCCAAGCCCCGTCTGGCACTGCCGGGCGGGACTTTGTGGTTTTGAAACATCCGTTGCAGAAGGACTCTTCGCAAGGGGGTTTACGCTATCGCGGCGCAGCGAAAATCACTGATGCACCGATCAGGCAGATGGTAGCGCCAATTAGATCCCAGCGATCAGGGCGAACATGCTCCACTGCCCAGAGCCAGATGAGCGAAAAGCCAATATAAACACCACCATAAATTGCATAGGCGCGTCCCGCCGCACTCGCTTCGCTCATTGTCAGTAGCCAAGCGAACAGCGCCAGAGATGCCATGCCTGGGACGATCCAAAGCGGCGAACGATCGAGGCGCAACCAAGCCCAGAAGGCGAAGCAGCCGCCAATTTCGGCAATTGCCGCCGCTAGGTAGATCGCGAATAGTTTCAATGCTCACTCCAATGCGATTAGTTACTGCTGGCTTTACAGCCACAGCTTCCATCAGTTTGGCAGGTGGCATATTTCGGCTTACGGTTTCGCTGCCAGAAATAATAGCCAGCGCCAACGATCACAAGCAGCGGGCCACCATAACAGATAATCTGCTCAATCGAGGCACCCAGCCAACTCGTTACACCTGCTCCACCAAGAGCTAATCCGCTGAATCCGAGCAGAGGGATCGCGCAACACGCAGCACAGGCCAGTCCCAATCCACCGATCAATTTGAATTTCATTGTGCCATTCCCTCATAGTTTTTATCGAAGGAAGCGGCTATACGACCTCAAGTAGCTTGAGGTTCAAGCGAAAAATGGAGGCGGTATTTTTGCACGCAGAACTCACTATTGGGCGCGCCGCTCGCGCGGCTGGCTGCACCGTGCCGACTGTGCGCTACTATGAAGAAATCGGCCTTCTCTCGGTCGTCAACCGCACAGCGAGTGGCCATCGTGTCTATGCCCACTCCACGGTTGAGCAGCTCAAACTGATACGCCGGTGCCGTGATTTCGGGATGGCGATCAAGGACATCAACGCACTGATTGCCGTAAGCACTTCGCCTGCCGAATGCGATGCGGCTCTCGCTCTCATCAATGAACATCGTGGAAATTTGCGCGACCGCATTGCTGAACTAAAGTCGCTTGAGCGGGCATTAGCCGTGATGGCGGCTCGGTGCGAGGCCACTTGCGTTGGCGGCGCTGCGCCATGTTGCACAATCTATAGCGATCTCGCGGAGTCCGGCTGACCGAGCACTCGCCATCTCCTCCGCAAAGAAATTTGCACGCTGGATCGTAACGCCAGCGTCTGCACCGGCTGCGGTCGCGCAATTGGCGAGATCGCCGAATGGGGAGCGCGACGCCAGCCCCAGCGAAGAAATCGTCCGGCGATCTTCGGCCCGCGTGCCCGTCCTGAGCTTCGCCGAAGGGGGAAGCATGGCTTCACATTCAGCCGATCAGCGCCATCCATCCATAGCCTGTTTTTACGCCGCTACGCTCAGCACAACGCCGACGCTCTGGAGGCTGGTTTTGTCACCGTCCGGCAATCCTACAGAATTGGCCATTCTATTGCGCAATATCTTGACTTTTCCACGAAATTCGAGAGCTTCATCACCATCAGGTCGGCGAACCTTTTGCCAACGATTTGCAGTCCGATCGGCAGTCCGTCCGAAGTAAATCCGCAGTTAATCGAGGATGCTGGCTGACCGGTCATGTTATAGGCAACTGTGAACGCAATATGCTCGAGCGGTTTTGTCGGATCACGATTTGGGGAAGGCCACTCGGCGGGAAATGCGGGTTCTGGCGCTACGGGCGAGATTAGAAAATCCAGGCTGCCAAAGTGCCGCAAGCCTTTCTCCTGAATGGCAGCGATCTGGCTGAATCCGCGGTAGGCTTCGATACTGTCAACATTTGATGCGCCCTCGCCCCATTCTCTAATAAAGGGAAGAATCCTGGAGTATAGCTGTGGTGGGAGGTGGCTCGTTTCTGCCAGAAATCGAACTCGCCAGAAGGTATCCAGGCCATCAAGCATTTCCCGGGTGAAAAACGGTTCTACAGGTTCGATAATTGCGCCGGCATTTTCGAGCAGAATAGCCGCCGCCTCGACAGCGGCTTTCACTTCGGGCGATACAGGGGTTCCACACCCGGCTTCCGTCATCAGGCCGATCCGGAGCCCGGAAACATCAAAGTCCAAGTCATCCCAATCAATGTCGGTCGAGGGAAGGCTCATATAATCCCGCTGGTCGGGTTTGCACAATTCGCGCATTAACAATGCGGAATCTCTGACCGTTCGTGTCATTGGACCAGCTACGCGGCCAATAAATGGTGGGTAAATCGGTATCCTTCCGAAACTTGGCTTCAGCGTAAAAATGCCGCACCAGCCGGCTGGCAATCTCAATGACCCCCCGATGTCGGTCCCAAGATGTAGCGGGCCATATCCAGCGGCAGCTGCTGCCGCCGCTCCCGAACTGGACCCTCCCGGCGTTCGCTCGAGGTTCCAGGGATTTCGGGCAAGCCCGTGAAAACTCGAAAGCCCTGAAGACAACATTCCGAAATCGGGGTTCGTCGTCTTCCCCCAGATGACTGCCCCCGCTTCTCGAACGCGGGCTGCAGGAGGGGCGTCGTCGAGGGAGGGTGTCATGTCACCCGCTGCGGTCCCCAGTGGACGAGGGACGCCGACTGTTGCGATCATCTCCTTGATGCTAATCGGGATTCCGTCAATTGCGCTCAACTGCGTTTTCGTTCGCCATCGTTGCTCAGACGCTTGAGCGACTTGCATCGCTTCGCCAAAATTCACAGCCCAGCACGCGCAGAGTAATGGTTCGACGTGCTCAACACGGGCGCGCACAGACTCGAGCATCTCGACCGGGGAGAGTTCACCAGACTTGTAAGCCCTGGAAATCTCAGTTGCTGTCAGCTCGCAGGTTTCGGTCATAGCTTCGCTTCAATTGCATTTCTTCCCGAGTTAGCAAAGAACCCAATGCCAAGCTGTGGCAATAGCAGATGTGTCGCGCAAATGCGGCTGATAGCAGATCGGTCAGTGCGGAATTGGCCGGATGAGGGTCGTCAATGGCCAGACAGATGCGAGTTGAAACCTATGGCGAAAGGCGTAGCGCCGTTGAAACGCGCCAGAAGAGAAAGGGGCCAGGATGTCAGGTCGGGCCGATTCGCCAGCATTGGGGGGGCATATTCAGCAACTGCGCAAAAAGCGAAGCCTGACCCTTGAAGGATTGGCCAAACTGTCAGGCGTATCGAAATCAATGCTATCGCAAATCGAGCGTGGTCAGACCAATCCCACTGTTGGAACTGTTTGGGCCTTGGCCGAGGCTCTGACAGTGGACGTTTCAGACCTGATCGGTGTTCGCAAGTCCGTCCGGCGGATCCGGATCGATGTTTTGCAGCCCTCCTACGTACCCGAATTTCGCAGTGAGGACGGCAAGTGCGTGCTGCGAATTCTCGGCCCGGCTGACAAGTCGGGCAATATTGAATGGTACGAGATCAAGTTCGAAAAATCTGGAAGGCTTGATTCAGAGCCGCATTCGCGCGGCTGTATCGAGCATTTGACTGTGTTGAGCGGCGAGTTGAAGGTTTCTATCGACGGCGTAACCTCGCAGATCCAATCAGGCGGGGTAGCCAGATATCCAGCCGACGTGCCGCATTGCATCGAGAACTGCGGAAATGGGCCTGCACGCGCTCTACTGGTTAATATTTTCTAACATTCCCTATTCCGGGATGATGGACAATTATTCCGTTATAACGTATATCGGGTCTCGGAAATCGGAGCCTGGCAATGCGAAATGGATTCTACGCAAAGGTCGATGCAGCCTTGGCCGAAATCGAGGTAGCCGGGCTGACCAAGGTTGAACGGGTCCTGCTTTCTCCCCAATCTGGATTGGTTACTGTCGAGCACAATGGCACAAAGCGGCAGGTTTTGAACCTGTGTGCCAACAACTACCTTGGGTTGGCCAATGACCCGCGCGTGGTCGGAGCCGCGATCGAAGCAACCGGCACATGGGGGGCAGGTCTGGCCTCGGTGCGCTTCATCTGCGGAACCCAGTCGATCCACAAGGAGCTTGAAGCAAGCATCGCGTCCTACCTTGGATATGAAGATGCGATACTCTTTGCTGCGGCGTTTGACGCCAACGGGGGGGTTTTCGAAACGCTGCTGGGCGAAGAGGATGCGGTGATATCCGACAGCCTCGACCACGCATCGATTATCGACGGCGTGAGACTTTCCAAGGCCATGCGCTATCGGTTTGCCAACAAAGATATGAATGCGCTTGAGGAATGCCTGGTCAAAGCGCGCGAAAAAGGCGCGAAAACGATCCTGATTGTTACCGATGGCGTCTTCTCGATGGACGGATCGCTGGCAGCGCTCGACGAAATGGCGGATTTGGCTGATAAGCACGATGCGCTGATTATGGTTGATGATTGCCATGCCACCGGATTCGTTGGCCCAAACGGAGCGGGTACCGGTGCATTGTTCGGCGTGCGCGACAAGATCGATATCGTGACAGGAACTTTCGGCAAGGCGCTGGGAGGTGCCATGGGCGGCTTCATCGCAGCGCGCGCCTCTGTGGTCGCGCTGCTGCGGCAGCGAGCGAGGCCCTATCTTTTCTCCAACGCGTTGCCCCCGGCAGTCTGCGGTGCGAGCCTTGAGGCGATCAAAATTGCGGACAGCGCCGAAGGGGATCAGCGGCGCAGGCAACTGATGGAAAATGCCGCGCGCTTTCGCACCGGTCTGGCCGAACTGGGATTCGATCTGCTTCCCGGCAGCCACCCGATTATCCCGGTCATGCTCCACGATGCCCACAAGACCGCGCTGATGGCGCGAAAATTGATGGATGAGGGGGTCTATACGACGGCATTCTCATACCCGGTGGTTCCGCATGGTCTGGCACGTATTCGCACGCAGATGTCGGCTAACCTGAGCAGTACAGACATCGATACGGCCATCACGGCCTTTGCCGCTGCCGGCCGTTCAGCCGGAGTGCTGACATGATCGGTCTGGCCAAGCTTGAACCCCGCGAAGGCCTGTGGGTAACCCATGCCGACATCCCTGTGATCGGTGCGGACGATGTGCTGATCAAGGTAAACAACACGGCGATCTGTGGCACAGACATCCACATCTACAATTGGGATGAATGGGCGGCAAAGACGATCCCGGTTCCGATGATCGTTGGCCACGAGTTTTCAGGCGAGATTGCCGAGATCGGATCAGCAGTCACGCGCGACCTCAGAATCGGCCAGCGCGTCTCGGGCGAGGGGCACATAATCGATCTCAATTCGTCAGCCGCGCGCGCAGGCCGCTTTCATTTCGACCCCGGCACCATCGGCGTCGGGGTAAACCGGCAGGGTGCCTTTGCCGAATATCTATCGATACCTGCGTTCAACGTTGTCCCGCTCCCCGACAATGTCAGCGATGAAATTGGCTCTATCCTCGATCCGTTCGGCAATGCCGTTCATACAGCTGAGCAGTTCGATCTGCTCGGTGCCGATGTGCTGGTGACTGGTGCTGGCCCTATCGGTATTATGGCCGCCGCAGTGGCCCGCCGGGCAGGCGCTCGCTCCGTCGTTCTGACGGACGTAAATGATTATAGGCTCGATCTGGCAACCCGGATTGCCGATATACGTCCTGTAAACGTTGCCAAGGAAGACCTGCGCGATGCGATGGCTCGCGAGGGCATTGCAGACGGTTTTCATGTTGCACTCGAAATGTCCGGTGCTGCCTCGGCAATCCAACAAGCCATTGATGCACTTGCGATGGGTGGCAACATGGCGATGCTGGGAATTCCCGGGCGCGCCATGTCGGTGCAGTGGTCACAGATTATCCAGAAGGCTGTGACGATTCGCGGTGTCTATGGCCGCGAAATGTTCGAAACCTGGCGGCGTATGTTCGGGCTTTTGCATAGTGGACTGGATCTGACCCCGCTGATCACGCACCGGTTGCCTATGCACGAATTTCAAAGCGGATTTGATGCCATGCGATCAGGGCAGTCGGGCAAGGTCATTTTGAATTGGGCCAATGCGGCCTGACAGCAGCTTGGCGACTTTTTTGGCCACCGTCAGCCCGGCATCCTGATCTGCCGACCCTGGTTAACGGGCGGTGGTAGACAGGCCTGTTGCGCGACAAGTGCGCGTGCTTTGGCAATAACATCTGCCGGTGCCGGGGCAGATGTGCCAGCCTTGGCATCGACGTGAACCAGCATATGCTCGCCGCTGGCGATCACTGCGCCGCTAGCAAGGCTGTCCATCTCGTGAAACAGGTGCAATCGTTTGGCATCTGCCGCCAGGACTCGGCTGCGTACTTCCAAGGGTTCACCCAGCCGAGCCTGCCCCATATGGCGGATATGCGTCTCCACAGTGTAATAGGAATGGCCGGCCTCAACGTAATCTAGCCCGGCGCCAATCCGAGCCAGGGCTACGTCGGTCGCATCGCCAAATAGCTTGAGATAGGCTGCCTCGGTCAGGTGATTGTTGTAGTCGATCCATTCGGGCAGGACCGGTGTTGCAATCGTGATCAGCCAACCGTCTGAACCACGAGATCCATCGGTTGTCCGCTCATGTTTCATGGCTGTTTAACCCTAACGAACACAAATGAGCACAGGCCAAATGAGCACAGGCCAAAGCACGCCGATGAAAAGCGCCATGCGCAGTCGATCGGCTCCTCAACCAATATCCATTTTGAACCAGTCTACAGGCGATAGGCTACAGGAGAATATCTCTATCAAATTGCTCATGCAGCGTGAAGCCTCACCGCGTGCCAGGCGACGTGTTCAGCCATGAAGGTCGAAATGAAGTAGTAGGAATGATCATAGCCCGGTTGCATGCGGATTGTCGCGGGTTGATCAGCCTTGTCGCAGGCCTCGGCCAGCAGGTAAGTCTTCAGCTGCTCGTCGAGAAACCCGTCGGCCTCGCCTTGATCGACCAAAAGATCGGGGAGGCGCGCGCCATCGGCGATAAGGGCGCAGGCGTCATAGTCACGCCATGCCGCGCGGTCGTCGCCAAGGTAGCCGCCCAACGCCTTCTCGCCCCAAGGGCAATTTAGCGGACTGACGATCGGGGCAAAGGCACTGGTCGAACGGAACCGTCCCGGGTTGCGCAGCGAAATGGTCAGTGCGCCGTGGCCGCCCATCGAATGGCCAGTAATCCCTTGCCGCGTCATGTCGACCGGGAAGTGCCCTGCCAGCAGACCAGGCAACTCCTGCTCGATGTAGGATCGCATCCGGAAATGCCTCGACCAGCGAGCCTGCGTCGCATCGACATAGAATCCCGCGCCTTTGCCGAAGTCGTAGGCCTCCTCATCGGGCACATCGTCGCCGCGCGGACTTGTGTCCGGGGCGACGAAGACGACGCCATGTTCGGCGCAGGCTTGCCGGAACTCGCCCTTTTCGGTGACATTGAGGTGGGTGCAGGTCAGGCCTGAAAGATACCACAACACCGGAAGCTTCGCGCCCGGCGCATGGTCGGGAACGAAGACCGAGAAGGTCATCGGCGTGCTCGTCGCGTCAGACGTGTGGGTATAGACCCCCTGCGTGCCGCCATGGGTCTGCCAGGCACTCACCTGCTCCATCAAAACACCACCACCGAGCGAATCGATTCGCCCGCGTGCATCAGTTCGAACGCCTTGTTGATCTCTTCCAGACCCATGACATGCGTGATCATCGGATCGATCTCGATCCGGCCTTGCATATACATGTCAACGATCTTGGGCACGTCG
>JANLOZ010000289.1:0-3302 GCA_031366845.1 Novosphingobium sp.
CGGTTCGAGCGCGAGCAGGTCCTGCCCGCCCAAGGTCACGGCACCACCGGTCACTTCAAACCCGGGTCGTCCGCCCAGCACATAGGCCAGCGTCGACTTGCCCGCGCCATTCGGCCCCATGATCGCATGAATCTCCCCCGCATTGATGGTGAGCGAGAGGCCCTTGAGGATCGGCTTGTCGGCGACCGTGGCGGAGAGGTTATTTATTTGGAGCACGAAAGCCCCCTTCCAAAAATCCGGTGTTTAATGTTCGGCGGCCTGACTCCTTCTTCTCTCGCATGAGATCATTGTGAGTGGCTCCAGCCAGCATTCCTCCCGAACCAGATAAAAATGATTCGAGCGTCTGCCTTTCTTCGTCGAACTGAGGGTCAATTTCGTAGAGGTAGTCTCTCAGACCGTTGAAAAGTTCTTGGATGTGGTCAAACTTCGCGTGGAGCTTCGCGAGCTGCAAATTCATGTACCAACCAAGGGCAAAAAAGAGGACAACTGCGGTCCAAACACCTTGCGACGAAGTCATCACCCCACACTCCCCTCAAGCGAAATCCCCGGCAGCTTCTGCGCCTTCTTAAGCCCCTCCTCTTCAGGGGAGGGGTTGGGGTGGGGTCTCTCCCAGCGATCCGGCGCTGCCTCAAGCACGATGAGGATTGCGGTAAGCACCCCATCGATATTGCGCATCACATCGGGATTGGTGAAATGGTGAACCTCGAAACCAAGTCGCCCAAGCGCCATGTCGCGGCCACGATCCGTATCCACATCATGTGTTTCGCCATCGACTTCGACAATCAGCGCCTTTTGCGGACAGAGGAAGTCGGGGATGAACGGCCCGATTTCGACCTGGCGGCGGAATTTGTAGCCGCCCAGCTGAGAGCGGGACAGCGCGCGCCACAGGCGTATCTCGGGTTCCGTGGGGTTGCGGCGCATTTCGCGGGCGTAACCTGCTATTTCGGCGATGCGATTAGCCGAGAGACCCCACCCCCTACCCCTCCCCTGAAGGGGAGGGGAGTTTTGTTGCTTTGCCTGATCACGCAGTGTCCATTTCTGGCCACGGCCTGAAAGCCCCTCTCCTTTAGGGGAGGGGTTGGGGTGGGGTCTCTCGTCGGGGCGCAATGTCTCGTCTATCACCCCACAGACCCCTCAAGCGAAATCCCCAGCAGCTTCTGCGCCTCCACCGCGAACTCCATCGGCAACTGTTGCAAAACCTCTTTCGCAAACCCGTTGACGATCAGCGCCACCGCTTCTTCCTGAGCCAGCCCGCGCTGCATCGCGTAGAAAAGCTGGTCGTCGGAAATCTTCGAAGTCGTCGCCTCATGCTCGATCTGGGCGCTGGGATTGCGCACCTCGATATAAGGAACGGTGTGCGCGCCGCACTCAGCCCCCAGCAGCAGCGAATCGCACTGGGTGAAATTGCGCACGCCTTTGGCATTCGGCGCGACGCGGACGAGGCCGCGATAGGTGTTGTTGCTTCGCCCCGCGCTGATGCCCTTGCTGACCACTGTCGAACGCGTGTGTGCACCGTTGTGGATCATCTTGGTGCCGGTGTCGGCCTGCTGGTAATTGTTGGTCACCGCGACCGAATAGAACTCGCCCACCGAGTGCTCGCCGTTGAGCACGCAGCTCGGATATTTCCACGTGATGGCGCTGCCGGTTTCGACCTGCGTCCAGCTGACCTTGCTGCGCTTGCCCTGGCACAGTGCGCGTTTGGTGACGAAGTTGTAGATGCCGCCTTTTCCGTTGGCGTCGCCGGGATACCAGTTCTGCACGGTCGAATATTTGATCTCGGCATCGTCCATCGCCACCAGTTCGACCACGGCGGCGTGGAGCTGGTTTTCATCGCGCATTGGCGCGGTGCAGCCTTCGAGGTAGCTGACATAGCTGCCCTTTTCGGCGACGATCAGCGTGCGTTCGAACTGCCCGGTGTTTTCAGCGTTGATGCGGAAATAGGTGCTGAGTTCCATCGGGCAGCGGGTGCCCTCAGGGATGTAAACGAAGGTGCCGTCAGAGAACACGGCGCAGTTGAGCGCGCTGAAGAAGTTGTCATGCATCGGCACAATCTTGCCGAGCCATTTGCGCACCAGATCGGGATATTCGCGTATGGCTTCGGAGATCGAGCGGAAGATGACCCCGGCCTTTTCCAGCTCGGCGCGGAAGGTGGTGGCGACGCTGACCGAATCGAACACGGCATCGACCGCGACTTTCCGCGCGCCTTTCACCCCAGCGAGAACTTTCTGCTCCTCAAGCGGAATGCCGAGCTTTTCGTAAATCCGCAGGATTTCGGGATCGACTTCATCGAGCGAACCGTGCGTGACCTTGGCCTTTGGCGCGGCGTAGTACTAGGCGTCTTGATAATCGATGGCGGGGACGTTGAGCTTGGCCCAATCGGGCGGGGTCATGGTCAGCCAGTGGCGATAGGCCTTGAGCCGCAGATCGAGCATCCATTCAGGCTCGTTCTTCTTGGCCGAGATGAAGCGGACGGTATCTTCGGAAAGACCCTTGGGGGCAAATTCGGTTTCGATGTCCGCCGACCAGCCGTGCTCATAGTCCGCCACCGAAGCGGCGGCATCGCGCGCGGCCTGGTCTTTGAGGCCAGAATCCCTGAGCCCAGAATCCTTGAGACCAGAATCCTTGAGACCAGAATCCTGGAGAGAAGCCTGTTCGGTCATGCTGGGGCTCCGGCAAGCTGGGTCAAGGCCACACCCGCCAGCGCCCCGCGCATGGCGATATTCACCGCTCCCCAGTGCGGCATGACGCGGCACGATCCTTCGAGCTCGCAATCGTGGCGGCCGTGCTGGCTGCAGGCGGTGAGCGCAATCGGGCCTTCAACCGCCTCGACAATATCGGCGAGCGTGATCGCGGCGGCGGGGCGCGCGAGCTTCAGCCCGCCGCCTGCGCCACGCATCGATTTGAGCAGGCCGGCGGCGGATAATTTGCTCACCAGTTTCTGCACCGTCGGCGCGGGCAGCCCGGTTTCCAGCGCCAGCTGTGCGGCGTTGACCCGCGCGTGTCCGCAATGGCGCGCGGCGGCGCTCATGGTGAGGACGGCATAGTCGGCCATGGAGGAAAGGCGCAAGGCGGGCGGCTCCGGTTAAATCAGACTGATTCGTTCCGGTTTATTTAGGCCCCGCAGCCCGGCATTTCAATGGCCGCGCGCATCGTGTTTTTCCGAAGTAGACGGCACCAGCCCGCTCCCCCCCCCGGCCACCCATATTATACAATGTCTTGGGTGGCCGGGTGGGGGAGCGGGCGGGTGCCGATTCGACGCAACACGGAAAAAACCTGACCGAAAAAAAGCGGACCAGGCACTG
>JANLOZ010000317.1:0-1599 GCA_031366845.1 Novosphingobium sp.
TGCGAAATACGGTCGAAGGCGGACACCGAATACGGTGGAAGGCGGACACTCGCATGGTGATTGCGGACACCTGAAAATGGCGGCCTGAAAGCCCCCCTATCGACATCCGAATCAGCGGCTCGGTCTCCTGGGCAACCAGGGAGTGACCGATGCCAGCGGAGCGCGTGTCGATGAAGAAAATTCGTGATGTTTTGCGGCTGACGTTCGAGCTGAAGATGAGCCGGCGGCGGGTCAGCGCGGCGACCGGCATCGGCCGGACGGCGGTGACCGATTATGTGCAGCGGGCGGGGGCTGCTGGGCTCGGCTGGCCGCTTCCCGAGGGGCTGGACGACACCGCTCTGGAGCGCCGCCTGTTCCCGCCCGAAGATGCGTCCCAATCGTCGGCCAGCACCGAGCCCGACTGGGCTGTCGTCCACGCCGAAATGAAGCGGCGCGGGGTGACGATGACGTTGCTCTGGCAGGAATATCGCATCGAGCATGGTCAGGGGTACGCCTACAGTTGGTTCTGCGAGCAATATCGAGACTGGAAGAAGTGCGTCTCGCCGACGATGCGGCAGCACCACGCGGCAGGCGAGAAGCTGTTCGTCGATTGGGCGGGCGATACCATCGCCGTGTTCGATCCGGCTGATGGCGTTGAACATCGCGCCCGCATCTTTGTCGCGGCGCTCGGCGCGTCCAATTACACCTACGCCGAGGCGCGCTGGACGGAGACGCTGCCGGATTGGATCGGTGCCCACGTCAACGCGCTGGCGGCCATTGGCGGGGTGCCGAAAGCGTTGGTGCCCGACAATCTGAAGGCGGGCGTCACCAAGCCATCCCGCTATGAGCCCGGCATCAACCGAACCTATCAGGACCTGGCCGATCACTATGGCTGCGTCGTGCTGCCGACGCGGATCATCAAGCCGCGCGACAAGGCCAAGGTCGAAGTGGCCGTGCAGATTGTCGAGCGCTTCGTGCTGGCCAAGCTGCGCAACCAGCGCTTCTTCTCGCTGGCGGAGTTAAACGCTGCGATCCGTGCTTGCGTGGCGACCATCAACGCCAAGGTCATGCGTGGGTTCGGTCAAAGCCGGACCGCATTGTTGGAGACCATTGATCGCCCGGCACTCGGTGCGCTGCCGGTGACGGCCTATCCTTACGCGGATTGGAAGCGGGCGCGCGTCGCGCCGGACTATCACATCGAGATCGAGGGCCACTATTACTCGGTGCCCTCAAAGCTGATCCGCGAGATCGTCGATGCCCGCATCACCGGCACCACCGTCGAGATATTCCACAAGGGCACGCGCATCGCTTGCCATGTGTTCTCTGCAGTTAAGCACCGCCACACAACGATAACTGAGCACATGCCGAGCGCTCACCGCCGCTACGCGGCGTGGACGCCGGCGAAAATGATGGATGAAGCCGCCGTTATTGGCCCGGCGACCATCGCGCTGTTCGAGGCGATCATGAAGGCCAAGCCGCATCCCGAGCAGGGCTTCCGCTCATGCCTTGGCATCATCGGGCTTGGCAAAAGCTATGGCACGGCGCGCCTCGAAGCGGCGGCACGGCGTGGCAACACCATCGGTGCCGTCAGCTACGGCTCGATCGCCTCCATCCTCAAGC
>JANLOZ010000014.1:0-1670 GCA_031366845.1 Novosphingobium sp.
CTGGAGAGCAAACGGGGCGAGGCATGCCGATGAATGGGCCACTTGATTTGTACGCGGCGATATCGGGCGTGATTGCCGCCGCGATGATCGCCTGGGATCACAGCCGCAAAGCGACCGGCTGGGCTTTCATCCTGTTTTGCACCACTTCGCTCGCGTGGATTGCCAGCAGCTTGCTCAACAAGGCTGCGCCGCTCGCGGCACAGAATTTCATCATGCTGGCGATCAACGGCCTCGGCGTTTACCGCTACCTCATTCGCAAGAAGCCCAAATCATGAGCGCTCCCGTTCTACCCACCACGCTGAACATCGATTCGCCCGAGGCGCAGCAACGCGCTGCGCACAATCGGGGGCTGGCGGAGGCTTTGCGCGCCAAGGTTGCCGAAGCAGCGCTGGGCGGAAATGCCAAATCGCGAGAACGGCATAGGTCGCGCGGCAAACTTCTGCCGAGGGAGCGGGTCGAGCGGCTGCTCGATCCCGGTTCGCCGTTGCTTGAGCTGGGACAATTGGCAGCGGACGGCCTCTATCCGGAAGAGGGCGGCATACCCGGCGCGGGACTGATCACTGCAATTGGCCGGGTTTCGGGCCGCCAGTGCATGATCGTCTGCAACGATGCGACGGTAAAGGGTGGCACCTATTACCCGCTCACCGTCAAGAAGCACTTGCGCGCACAGGAAATTGCCGAGGCGAACCACCTGCCGTGCATTTATCTGGTCGACAGCGGCGGAGCCAACCTTCCGCACCAGGCCGAAGTGTTTCCTGACCGTGATCACTTCGGGCGGATATTCTTCAATCAGGCCAATATGAGCGCCAGGCAAATCCCGCAGATCGCCTGCGTTATGGGCAGCTGCACTGCGGGCGGGGCCTATGTTCCGGCGATGAGCGATGAGTCTGTGATTGTGCGCAATCAGGGCACGATTTTCCTCGCCGGGCCGCCTCTGGTGAAAGCGGCAACGGGCGAGGAGATCAGCGCAGAGGACCTTGGCGGCGGCGAACTGCACAGCCGCAAGTCCGGTGTCACCGATCACCTCGCCGAGAATGACGAGCACGCCCTGACGATCGTTCGCGATATCATCTCGCACCTCGGCCCGGTGCACCAGCATGGCCTGCCATTGAAAGAGCCGCGCCCACCGAAATATGACGCTGAAGACCTTTACGCCATCGTTCCCGATGATGTCCGCGCGCCTTACGATGTCCATGAGGTTATCGCCCGGCTGGTCGATGGCAGCGAGTTCCATGAATTCAAGGCGCTCTACGGCTCCACCCTCGTTTGCGGCTTTTCGCATATCTGGGGCATGCCGGTGGCGATCCTGGCCAACAATGGCGTGCTGTTCTCCGAAAGCGCGGTCAAAGGCGCGCACTTCATCGAGCTCGCCTGCCAGCGCAAGATCCCGCTACTGTTCCTGCAGAACATTTCGGGCTTCATGGTCGGCGGCAAATATGAGGCGGAAGGCATTGCCAAGCACGGGGCAAAACTGGTCACCGCCGTCGCCACCGCCAGCGTTCCCAAGATCACTGTGCTGATCGGTGGCTCGTTCGGCGCAGGCAATTACGGGATGTGCGGGCGCGCCTATGCACCGAGATTTTTGTTCACTTGGCCGAACGCACGGATATCGGTGATGGGCGGCGAACAGGCGGCATCGGTGCTGGCGACGGTACATCGCGACGCGGGGA
>JANLOZ010000025.1:0-29990 GCA_031366845.1 Novosphingobium sp.
GGCAAGCAGGCGCTCGATGATTATGGCGCGGGCACCACCGGCAGCCGCGTGCTCAACGGGACTTATGCGGGGCACAAGGCGGTCGAGCAGGCGCTCAAGGAATTTTACGCCATGGATCACGCCATGATGTTCTCCACCGGCTATCAGGCGAACCTTGGCATCATCTCGACGATCGCTGGCAAGGGCGATTACATCGTGCTCGATATCGATAGCCACGCCTCGATCTGGGATGGCTGCAAGCTGGGCGATGCCGAGGTGGTGCCGTTCAGGCACAATGACATCGCGGCGATGGAAAAGCGGCTGAAGCGCATTCCTGAAGGCGCGGGCAAGCTGGTGATCCTTGAGGGCGTCTATTCGATGCTGGGCGATATTGCCCCGCTCAAGGAAATGATCCGCGTCGCCAAGGAGAATGGCGCGATGGTGCTGGTTGATGAGGCGCATTCGATGGGCTTTATCGGGCCGAACGGGCGCGGGGTGGCGGAAGAGCAGGGCTGCCTCGATGATGTGGACTTTGTCATCGGCACTTTCAGCAAGAGCGTCGGCACGGTGGGCGGCTTCTGCGTTTCCAATCACCCCAAGTTTGAAATCCTGCGGCTGGTCTGCCGCCCTTACGTGTTCACCGCCAGCCTGCCGCCGTCGGTGGTGGCGACCGCTGCGGTATCCATCCGCAAGCTGATGCACGGTTCCAACAAGCGGGCGCACCTGTGGGAGAACTCCAAGGTTCTGCACCGCGCCTTGCGCGATCTCGGCTTCCAGCTCGGCACCGAAGAGCCGCAATCCGCGATCATAGCCGTGATCATGCCCGATCTGGAGCGCGGCGCGATGATGTGGGAGGCGCTGCTGCACGAGGGGCTCTATGTTAACCTTGCGCGCCCCCCGGCAACGCCGGCCAACATGACGCTGCTGCGCTGTTCGCTCTGCGCCGAGCATACGGCGGAGCAGGTCCAGAGGATTATCGGTATGTTTGAACGCGCGGGCAAGGCGGTGGGGATCATTTGAGGTCTAGCAGCCTGATAAATCGGTTCTTGAATTTTTCATCAATCTGCGCTATCTGAACCTCGTTAACGACATGGGCCTGCCCATTGATCAAGACCCTCAGTCATTGCCGTGACTGGGGGTCAATCGTTTCTGGCGTTTGAGGGAGCAGGTTGCCGCCCACCCCCTCACCCGTGTGCTACTTGCCCTTTGTTACTTCAATGACCTCCAAAATAAAGGTCGCAAAAGCAATCATCGAGACAAGAACTGCGCACATTTCTGTTAACGACATGCGCGGTTTCTCCATTGATTTGCGGCGGAATTGCCGCCCGACCTGCTTCCGATATTACACTGTTGTAGCGCAAGGCATTTCATTGGATATGACGCAGTAATGAAGGCAATTTTCTCCGCCGCTCTGCTGGCGCTCGCTGCAAGCCCGGCGCTGGCGCAGGATGTTGTGCCGCCCGGCGAAGGCATGATCGATCAGCCCTGTCCGGCGCAGGAGGGGCTGTGGTTCGCGCATGCCTATGTCAAGGCGAACGACTGGGCCTGGCTCTGCCGCTTTCGGCAAGATAACGCTGCGGTAAACGCGCCACCGCAGGCGGTGTTCATCGGCGATTCGATCACCGAGGGCTGGTGGCGCGCCGATCAGGCGATGTTTGAGCGGAGCACTGGGTTTGAACGGAGCACTGGCGCAGCCTGGGCCAACCGCGGCATCAGCGGGCAGACGTCGCCGCAGATGCTGCTGCGCTTCTGGCAGGACGTGATCGCCTTGCATCCGCGTTTGGTCCACATCATGGCCGGGACCAATGACATTGCCGGAAACACCGGTCCAAACCGGATCGAGGACTATAAGAACAACATTCGCAGCATGGGATCCATGGCCAGGGCCAATGGCATCGCCGTAGTAATCGCCAGTGTGCCGCCGGCTGATCATTTCAGCTGGAAACCGGCGATGCAGCCCGCGCTGCGCGTCGCGGAAATCAACGCGTGGCTCAAAGATTACGCGGCGAGCGAGCACTTCGCCTATGCCGATTACTACGCCGCGATGGTGGGCGAAGGCGGCGCGATGAAAGCCGATCTTACCCGCGATGGGGTGCATCCCGAGCCAGCGGGCTATGCCGTCATGCGCCCGATAGCCGAACGCGCGATTGCAGAGGCGCTGGAGGGGCGCTGAATTGGCAGTCAAGTATTTGAAATAAATATATTTATCCCACATTTGCCATTTTTTCAAGTTTGTGGGATAAATTGACCGCATGGCAGCGGTTACGCCCTTCACTGACGAGCAGGCGCGTGCGCTGATCAACATGCGCATGGCCTATGATGCGTGGCTCGACGCGGAACGCGGCTTGCGCGGTCTACCCTATGATCTGCGCCGAAAGACGGTTGGGGGCCGGGCTTATCTCTATGAAATCTCCGGACGCGAAGGGACAGGCCGAAGCCTTGGCCGCTGGGACGAGGCCAAGGCTATCCAGATGGCCGCCTATCGTGAGGAGAAGCAGGGCTTAAAGCAACGCAGCGAAGGCGCACGTGCGCGGCTTGATGAGGTCAGCCGACTGGCTCGCGCCCTGCGCCTTCCCATGCTCTCAAGCGAGGCCGGGTCGATCCTGCGCGAGGCTGATAGCCGGGGGATGCTGGGCAGCGATCTGCTGGTTATCGGCACGAGTTGCATGGCGGCCTATGCGCAAGAGGCTGCCGGGTTCATCGCGGGCGCCCCTGACGAAACCGAAGATTTTGACCTCGCCTGGGTCGCCGAAAGAGCCTCCAGCGATGTGCTTTTGTGGAACGCGCTTAAGGCAGTGGACAGCACCTTCACTGTCAACACTGAACGTGATTTTCAGGCGCGCAATGCCAAGGCCTATGAAGTGGAACTTCTGGTGGCACCTTCGCGGGCGCACACGCTTGGCAAGGCGGACAAACCGCGGCCCGTGCCGCTGCCCGAACAGGAATGGCTTTTGCTGGGCACGTTTGTGGATCAGGTGGTGCCTTGCCGCGATGGCAGCCCTGCGCGCATCGTCGCGCCCGATCCGCGCTGGTTCGCGCTCCACAAGCTATGGTTGGCCAAAAAGCCCGCGCGCAACCCGCTCAAGCGGCCAAAGGACCGCAAGCAGGGAATGGCGCTGTTGAATGCCGTGGCCGAGGCCATGCCGCAGTTTCCGCTCGATGCCGCCTTTGCCGCAGCGATTCCTCCCGAACTCGCGGAACAGTGGCGCGATTGGCATGTCCAGCGGTCGGCCGCGCCAAGCCCCCGTTGGTGACGCGATTCGGCTTTGCCAGGTGTTGATCTATTTCAACACCACTCCGTGTTCGCACTTGTCCGCCGTTGCCTTTGCGCCGCCGCTCATCATGGCAAAGGCGATATAGCCCGAGACCAAGACCACGACGAAGCCCATCACCAACAAGGCCAGGTATTTGTCGATGAAGGCCTTGATCGGCGGGCCGAAAATGCGGAACAGAATGCCGATGGTGAGGAAAATCACCCCGCGCGAAATCAGGCTGGCGGCGGCAAAAGTGAGCAGCGGAAACGAGACGAACCCGGCGGTCACCGAAATCAGGATGAACGGGATCGGCGTCGCCGCCTTGAACACGATGATCTCCGCGCCGTATTCGCGCAAGTAACACGCCGCCTTGGGGAAGCTGTCGGTCAAGCCGAGCACGGCGAGCAGCTGGTTGCCGACCGTATCATAGACGAAATGGCCAATCGCATAGCCGAGCAACCCGCCAAACAGCGAGGCGAGCGTGGTGATCAGGGCAAAGCGCACCGCCTTTTTGGGCTCAGCCAGGCACATCAGGGCGAGAAGCGGATGCGGCGGGAAGGGGAACAGCCCGCCATCGGCAAAAGCGAAAAAAGCCAGCCAGCCCGCTGCATGCGGGTGCGAAGCCTTCGACAGGATCCAGTCATAGGGGCGGCGCAGCATCGGCAAACTCCGGGAAATTCGTGCGGTTGCCAGCGCAATAGGCAAGGCTGGGCGTGGCGGCAAGCGTTCGCGTAATTAACCGATATGGTTCTTTATGCTTGACATCGTCACGCTGATTGGGTACATATAAGGAACATCGCGATAGACCGATTCGGGACCCGCCCCCGCAGTCTGGTTCGCACCCCCAAAATCGGAACCCTTTTTGATGAGCGAAACCACGCCCGCATTGGTCGTATCCGTGCGCCAGACTGAAGAGAAGTGCCTGGCCCCGGCCCGGCGCAAGCCCACCACTTTGACCCCGAAGCAGCGTTTGCAAGAGGACGAAGGCAAAATCGACAAGCACTGGCGCACGTACTTCCTGCAAAAGCTGGCCGAAACGTCAAACGTCACCGCCAGCGCCGCTCATGCCAGCGTGGCGACGAGCCGGGCTTACAAGACCCGGCGCGAGGACGCGCGGTTTGCCGCCGCCTGGTACGACGCTTTGGTTGAGGGCTATCAGCATCTCGAAATGGAAGTGCTTGGCTATTTGCGCACAGCCGAGCCCGACCGGAAATTCGACGTCGCCAATGCGCTGCGCTTGCTGGCCGCACACAAGGCGACAATCGCGGCACAGAAGCGCGTCGATCCCGAAGAAGAGGACGACCAGGCCGTGTTCGATTCAATCGATGCGATGATCGACGAAATGCGCGAGCGCAGTCTGGCGAGCGATGTATCGCTGTCTTTGCCGGGGGCGGACGATGCGCAAATCGACGGCTGAACGCGCCGCTTACCTTATTGCGCTGGCTCCGGCGAAGCGCCGCACTCTGCTGCGCGGCATGTCGACCGAGCAGCGCAAACGCCTGCGCCATTACTGGCAGCTATGGGCTCACGAAGGGCAGCTCCCGCCTGAGAGCGCCTGGAGTGTGTGGCTGATCCTGGCCGGACGCGGCTTCGGCAAGACCCGCGCCGGGGCTGAATGGGTCCGCGCGGTGGCCGAGGCCGATCCAGCCGCGCGGATCGCGCTGGTCGCTGCATCGCTCCCCGAGGCGCGCAGCATCATGGTTGAAGGCGCCAGCGGGCTCCTGGCGATCGCACCGCGCGGCAAGCGACCGAAGTTCGAGCCGTCACGGCGGCGGCTGGTCTGGCCCTCGGGCGCGCAGGCCATGCTCTATTCGGCCGGTGAGCCCGAATCGCTGCGCGGACCGCAACACAGCCATGCGTGGTGCGACGAACTCGCAAAATGGGCCCACGCCGGAGGCCGCGCCGAGGCGGCGTGGGACAATTTGCAGCTCGGACTGCGGCTTGGCGATTTGCCCTGCGTGGTCGTCACGACAACGCCGCGCGCGGTGCCGATGGTGCGGCGACTGCTGGGTGACCCGGACGTTGTCACCACGCGTGGTTCGACCTTTCAGAACCGGGCCAATCTGGCGCGCGGGTTCATCCATTCGGTCCAGAAACAATTCGGCCAAACTTCGCTCGGCCGCCAGGAACTGGGCGGCGAACTAATCAAGGACATCGAAGGCGCCCTGTGGACCCGGGCGATGATCGAGGCGGCGCGTGAAAGTGCCGCCTCGTCTGCCCCGGTTCGCACGGTAATCGGCGTTGATCCCCCAGCTTCGGCACATGGCGATGCCTGCGGGATTATCGTTTGCGCGCTGGGTGAAGATGGCGCGGCCCGCGTGCTCGCCGATGCTTCGGTGGTGAAAGCCAGCCCGGAGCGCTGGGCACGGGCTGTCGCCAATGCCGCGCGCGTCTGGCAGGCTGACCGTGTGGTCGCCGAAGCCAATCAGGGCGGGGCGATGGTCGAAAGCGTTTTGCGCGCTGCCGAGATAAACCTGCCGCTGCGGCTGGTTCATGCCAGCAAGGGCAAGGTCGCCCGCGCCGAGCCGGTGGCTGCGCTCTATGAAGCAGGCCGGGTGCGCCACGCCGGATGCTTTCCGGCGCTCGAGGACGAGCTCTGCGGATTGATGGCCGGCGGCGGTTATGTAGGCCCCGGCCGCTCACCCGACCGGGCCGATGCGCTGGTCTGGGCGCTGACCGAGCTGTGCCTGAAGGCGCGGGGTGTGCCGCGAGTTTGGGTGGGGTGATAAGAAATTCCGGTACTGCGAAACCTTGCAACTGCGTTGGGGGCTTGGCTCGCCGAAAAAATCAGATATACGCGACCGCATAAGGAGTGTGTCTGTACGGTACATGCGCAGCTTGTTTTCGGAATGTTCATACTTGCTGCGCTAGATACCCGACCATATATGCCTTTCAATGTTTCCAACCACAGAAGGGAGTATGACTATGCAGTTTCATCGTGAAGGCCACGGTGGCTAACAGTCAGAGTCTATGACCGGATTTTTAGCCATCTGGCAAACGTACGGCCCCGTTCTAACCGGCGGGGCCGTAATCGTATCTGCAATTGTTGGCTTGGGAGTACTATTTACCAACCGGGGGATAGCGCGTCGCCGTGCCACCCTTGATCTCATCCTCCATATCGAGTCCGATGGAGAGTTGATCGAGGCCCGGAACAAATTCACCGAAATAAAGAAATCAACCATCCGCTCCTCGACCTACGGCAAAGAGGAGCAAAGGGCATCCCCGGAAGCGGAGCACATTCGGACCGTTCTCAATATAAATGAGCTTGTTGCCGTTTCTATCCAAGAAGGCGTTATTGACGAAAAGGTCTTTCGTCGCTGGTTCAACAGTGCATTTATTGACGATTACAAGTCCATGACTGGGTACATTGAAGAGACGCGCAAATGGCGTAATGCACACGTCTTCAAAGAGCTTGAAGGATTGGCAACGCGATGGGAGCAAACCAATGCTGATTGGTATGCTGGTCCATCATGGTTCGGCAGAAAATGGGCCGCGTTCAAGAAGGTGTGGCGCGCATAGTAGGTTTGCCAATGTGCAAGGAGATACCCATTCCTAGAGCCTGATTGCACGCGAGACGTTTCACCACATGCCGCCCCTTAGGGCGGCTTTTTTATTGCCTCACCGAAAGGCCCCCACATGTCCTTCCTCACCACGCTTGCTTCCGCCTTCAAGGGCGGGGGTGGGCGCGTGCCTTTGGCGCGTACATTTTCCTCGCCGTGGATTTTTGCCGACGCATTCCCCGCCCGTTTGCCCTTTGACTATCAGGCGTCGGTGCGGCGGGCCTATGTCGAAAATCCGGTGGCGCAGCGGGCGGTTCGGCTGGTTTCCGAAGGCATCGGGCAGGCAAGTCTGCGCGATGCTGATCCGGCGCTGCTGGCGCTGGTAACCGCGACTTCCGCCGGGCAATCGCTGCTCGAAACGCTCGCGGCGCAGCTCCTGCTTCACGGCAATGCCTGGGTGCAGGTGATGAAAGACGGCGCGGGCAATCCGGTCGAGCTGTTCGCGCTGCGGCCCGAGCGGGTGAGCGCAGTGCTGGGCGATGATGGCTGGCCGGTGGCCTGGGGTTACCGGGTGGGCGAGACGGTTCTCACTATTCCGGCGATCGATGAAAATGCCTCGCCCAATGTGATCCACATCAAGAATTTCCACCCGGCGGACGATCACTATGGCGCAGGCTGCCTTTCGGCGGCGGACCAGGCCGTGGCAATCCACAATGCCGCGAGCGCGTGGAACCGCACGCTGCTCGATAATTCGGCGCGGCCATCGGGCGCACTGGTCTATGACACCGGCGATGCCGGCGGGCTGACCACCGACCAGTTTGACCGGCTCAAGGCGGAGCTTGCCGGGGCCTTTTCCGGGCAGGGCAATGCCGGGCGGCCGATGTTGCTCGAAGGCGGGCTCAAATGGCAGCAACTTTCGCTCACCCCGGCGGACATGGATTTCGCCACGCTCAAGGCAGCGGCGGCGCGCGATATTGCCCTCGCTTTCGGGGTGCCGCCGATGCTGCTCGGGTTTCCGGGCGATTCGACCCATGCCAACTATGCCGAGGCCAACCGCGCGCTGTGGCGGCTGACCTTGCTGCCGCTCGCCTCAAAACTGCTTAGCGCACTGGGCGAGGGGCTGGCTACGTGGTTTCCCGAGGCGGACCTCGCCGTCGATCTCGACCAGATCCCGGCACTGGCGGATGATCGGCAGCAGCTTTGGCAACAGGTTAGCGCCGCGAGCTTCCTCAGCGATGAAGAGAAGCGCGCATTGCTCGGCCTGCCGCCCGCCCTGACGCCCACGATGCCCGCCACCGCAAGCAAAGCAAGGAACAAAGCATGAACCATGAAGACATGCTCGCCCGGCTGATCGCCCAGGCGGCGAGCGGCGGCGGCGATCTGGTAACGCTGCGGGCGATTGTCGAGGAAGCCAGCGAACTGGGCGCCGTACGCGTGCTCAGCCGCATGGGGCTCGATGATCCCAAGGCGCACGAAGACCTTTCGCAACTGCGCCAACTGCTTGCCGCCTGGCGCGATGCCAAGCGTTCGGCCTGGCGCGCGACGGTGACCTGGGTGGTGAGCGGGGTAATCACTGTCTGGCTGATCGGCATCGCTTATCGCTTTGGCTTTTCGAGCCTGCTGCGATGAGCGCGCGTCAGTCAACCGTGCCCCGGCCACCTGAACCAAAGCCGTTGCGCTTTGCCGGTTACGCCGCGCTGTTCGGCAAACGCGATGCCGGAGGTGACATTGTCGAACCCGGCGCCTTTGCACAAAGCCTCGCCCAGCATCCCGCGCCCTATCCGCTGCTGTGGCAGCACCGGCCCGATCTGCGCATCGGCTGGATCGAAAGGATCGCCGAGGACAAGCGCGGGCTTCGTGTGGTCGCTCGGATTGATAATCCGGCGGGCGGCGCGGCGGCGGCGCTGAAGCGCGGCGCGGTCACCGGCCTGTCATTCGGCTACCGCGCCCGCGCCTTTCGCCGAGACGGCAAGCTACGCGATCTGACCGAGGTGCACTTGTTCGAAATCAGCCTCGTTTCCCACCCGATGCAGCACGCCGCGCGGGTGCATCTTCTCGCATAAACCTACCCCCGACAAACCCAAATTCCCCTGGCCGCCCCCACTATCCATGGGACGCGGCCTTTTTTGTGAAAGGTGAAAGCCCCATGGATACCACTGCAAATCCGGTCGACCCGGTACCCGCTGACGTGCTCGGCAATTCGTTTGATCTGCTTGCCCGCCAGGACATGGCAGACAGCGCAATTGGCGCGCTGCGCTCTGACGTTGAAGAAGTGAAATCGCGGCTCGAAAAGGTCAGCCGCGCTGCAAGCCGCCCGGTGCTTGATGGCGGCGCGCCAGTGCCGTCGATGCAGGTCAAAAGCTTCGTCGATGGCTATTTGCGTCACGGTGATGTGAGCGAGCTGAAGTCGCTCTCGGGCACGGTCGCTGCCGATGGCGGCTATGCCGTCCCGCGCGAGATTGACGCGATGATCGGCGCGCAGCTCAAACGGCTGAGTCCGATCCGTTCGATTGCGCAGGTCGTCCAGGTTGGCACTTCCGGTTACCGCAAGCTCGTCACCACCAGCGGCGTGGCTTCGGGCTGGGTCAGCGAGACTGCCACCCGTCCCGAAACGCAAACCCCGAAGTTTGCCGAAATCGCCCCGCCATTTGGCGAGCTTTACGCCAATCCAGCGGCGAGCCAGGCGATGCTCGACGATGCCGCGTTCAAGCTCGAAGACTGGTTGCCGGGTGAAATCGCTTCGGAATTTGCCCGGGCAGAAGGCCTTGCCTTCATCTCAGGCACCGGCACCAACCAGCCAAAGGGATTCCTTTCGGCCCCGACCGCGGCAACCACCGACAGCACCCGCGCTTTCGGCACGCTGCAATTCATCGTCAGCGGCAATGCCACTTCGTTCGATCCCGCGCCCGAGCTCAAGTTGATCGATCTGGTCCATTCGCTTCGTGCCGGGCATCGGCAAGGTGCGGTGTTCGTGATGAATTCGGCGACGCTGTCGGTGGTCCGCAAGCTCAAGGCCGCCGATGGCGCGTTCCTGTGGCAGCCGGGTCTGATGGAAGGCCAGCCGACGCGCCTGCTCGGCTATCCGGTGATCGAGGCCGAAGATATGCCCGATGTTGCAGCCGGCGTGTTCCCGATCGCCTTCGGCAACTTCCGCAACGGCTATCTGATTGCCGAGCGTTCGGCGACGACGATCCTGCGCGATCCCTATACCAACAAGCCCTTCGTCAACTTTTACGCGACCAAGCGTATCGGCGGGCAGGTGCTCGATAGCGACGCGATCAAGCTGCTCAAGATCTCGACCTGATCCTGATCAACGTCTGACTGGCCGGAGAGCGCATCCCCCTCGCGCCCCGGCCAGCTTGCGCCCGCGCCGCTTGATTGCGGTTGCCGCATTTCCCGCCAAGCGGCGCGGGCGCACTTGTTTGTTGCCTGTTTCGGGTTTGCTGAAACTGATGACGGCACCGTCGCACTTAAAAAAACGGAGATTGCTATGAAGCGCACCATCATCGCGTCCCCGGCGTTATCGCCCGTGGCGCTCGCCGAGGTCAAAGACTGGCTCGGCGTGACGACCGACGCTGAGGATTCTGCGCTTGCCAGCCTGCTCCGCGCGGCACTCGAAAGCTGCGAGGCGTTTACCGGGACCATCCCGATCGAGAGCACCTGCGAAGAGATTCAGCCGGTCTGTGGCTCCTGGCTGAAGCTCGCGACGCGGCCAGTTCATGCGATCACCGGCGTTGACGGGATCAATGCCGCTGGCACCCGGAGCACACTTGCCAGCAGCGCCTATGCGGTCGATTTCGATGCCGATGGCGTCGGGCTGGTCCGCATAATCGATCCCGGGCTGAACGAACGCGTCGCGGTGCGTTTTTCGGCGGGCCTCGCCACGAGCTGGACTGCGCTCCCCGATGGCCTGCGCCACGGCGTGATCCGGCTCGCCGCGCACCAGTTTCGTCAGCGCGAGAACCTTGGGGCTGAGCCTGCTCCCCCCGCCGCCGTTGCCGCGATGTGGCGGCCGTGGCGTCAGTTGAGGCTTGCATGATTTCGGGAGACGCAAACACCGGCTTCGATGCGCTTGCTGCCCGGCTTGAACAGAAAGCCAGGGCCATTGCCGAAGCTGCGGCGCGGTCTTCCGCGCTGGGGAAAAGCGCCAATCCTGCTCGCTGGCGCAGCGCACGGCTGCTGTGGCCGCTGTTCACGAAAGGCTGATGTTTCATGGAAATTCTGCTGCGCGCCGCGCTGCTAGGCTGGCTGGCAGGCGACCCCTTCCTCGCCGCCACGCTCAATGCCATGGTCGAGGAAGCGCCATCGCGCACCGCCCTGCCGTGGCTCGCGATCGCCGCGAGCGCCGGGGGCGACTGGAGCACCAAGGACCGCGAGGGCCGCGAGGTTCGCGTGGCGCTTGAGCTGCATTGCCGTGGCGATCGACCCGGCGCGGCGGCGGAAATCTCCGCGGCGATTGAAGCCCGCGTTGCCGCCATGCCCTATGGCCAGGACGCATTCGATCTCGTCTCGATCACCTTCCTGCGCTCGCGCGCCGAACAGCGCGCGGGCAATCTGCGGGCGGTGCTGATTGAGTATCGTTTCCGTGGCTTAGCCGCTGCTGCCTGAAATTTGTCCCTTCCCATTCCATCACCCCCTCCCAAGGAGAACCACCATGGCAGCCCAAAAAGGCGCAGCTTTTCTGCTCAAGATTTCGAATGGCGCGACGCCTGCGGTTTACCGCACGATTGCCGGACTGCGCACCACCCAGATGGCGATTACCGGCGATACCGTTGTCATCACCAGCAAGGATTCGGGTGGTTGGCGTGAGCTGCTTTCGGGCGCGGGCGTGCGGCAGGTTTCGGTCAACGCGGCGGGGATATTCCTTGGCTCGGATGCCGAAAACCAGGTGCGCAGCAATGTGCTTGCGGGCGTGATCGACGCCTATGAATTGAGCTTTGAGGACGGCGCCAAAATGCGCGGATCTTTCCTCATTCAGCGGCTCGATTATTCGGGCGATTTCAATGGTGAGCGCAACTATTCGCTGGTGCTCGAAAGCTCGGGCGCGGTGGTGCCCGTATGAGCGCCAACGCACTGCGCGGAGAGGCGGAGCTGGTCATCGGCGGAGTTGCGCATGTTTTGCGCCCCAGTTTTTCCGCGTTGGTCGAAGCCGAAGAAGAACTCGGCGCGCTGTTTGCGCTGGTTGAGCGCGCCGGGGCGGGGCAATTGCGTCTCGCTGAAATGGCCGCGCTGTTCTGGCACTGCCTCACCGAGCGTGACGGCGTGACGCGTGAAACAGTTGGCGAAGCGGTGATTACAGCTGGCCTCGCTGCCGCATCAAAGCCGCTGCGCAGTCTGCTCGCGCAGATTTTGCAGGGCGCTTAAGTGGAAGAGCAGCGGTTTGGGCCGGGAGCCTTGCGGCTTTGCGCCATTGCCGCGCGCGCGCTTGGCTGGCGGCCGACCGACTTCTGGCAGGCCACTCCGGCTGAACTGATGGCGATCCTGGTGCCGCCCGCCGAGGCATCGGCCAGGCTGGGCCGGGGCGATTTAACCCGAATGATGGAGCAGGAAAATGGCTGACACTGTCGATACCTTGCTCGTCGATGTCCGCGCCAACACCCAAGGCTTTGCTGCCGATGTGGCGCAGATGCGCGGAACCTTTGACGCCACGCTGGTCGATGGCTTTGCCAATGCCGGCAACGTGCTCGAACGCGGTTTGCTCAGTGCAATCCGCAAGGGCAGCCTGGGCTTTGATGATCTGCGGCGCGTGGCGCTCGCCGTGCTCGCGGATATTGCCGCACAGGCGGTGCAGGGGCTGTTTGGCGGCAGCGGATCGGACGGCGGCGGGCTGGCCGGGCTGTTCAATCTGGGTTCGATCTTTGGCAAGCTATTGGGTTTGCCGGGGCGGGCGACCGGCGGTTCTGTCGCCCCCGATCGGCCCTATCTGGTCGGCGAGCGCGGGCCCGAACTGTTCGTTCCGACCAGTGCCGGGCGGATCGACAACGGCATGGGCAGCGGATCGCGCGATATCCGCATAGCAATCAACGTCAATTCGCCGAGCGCGCCTGCAGCAACGCAGGCACTGCAGCGTTCATCGCGGCAAGTCGCGGCCGCCGTTCGCCGCGCGCTCAACGATTTTTAGGATCCAAACCCATGGCCTTCTGGCTTGCCACTGCCCGCGAGGGACAGGAAACCGACTGGATTCAGCGGTTCGATCCGCGTTTCTGGACGGTCGATTTCCCGCGCCCGATGATGGCTGCTCTGGTCACCACTGCGCCCGATGCGCTGCGGATCGATGCGGTATTCATGGCGCAGGGTGATCTTGCCGGGCTGATCTGGGAAAGCGAGGACCGGCTCGATCATCCGCTGCTCGCTTATAAGACCGACCGCGATTACACCGGCGCGACGCTGTCATTCCGCTGGCGTTCGGGCGGGGTGATCGCGCTCGATGCAGTCAACGGCCCGACGCTGACGATTGAGGGCAAGGATGCCAGCGGCGCAGACCGGACCTGGTATGTGCGGCCCTGGGCCTATGCCACCGGCTCGACGACTGACGCAGTGATCGAGCTGCCGTTTTCTGAACTGGCTACTGGCTGGCTGGGCGATGGCGAGGCGGTTTACCCCGCTGCGATTGACCGCATGTTCTTTTCGCTGGTTGCGCCGGGCTATGTCAACGCCAGCACCGCCGCGCTTTCGGCTCCGGCTGAGGGCTGGGTGGAAGTGTCCGGCATTCGCTGCTCGGGCGACCGGTGCATGCTCGAGATCGGCGATGTGATCGTTCCGCCGCACGGGCTTGGCTGCGCCAGCGCCTATGATGATTGCACCAATCAGGCCCCGGCGCGGCTGGTGCGCAATATGCTCGGGCTGGGCTATCGCGGATCGGTGGTTCACTATGTCGGGATGAGCCATTTTTTCCGGCTCGTTCACGATGCGGGCGGGGCCAATCTGGTTGATCCTGCAGCCCCCGCGCTGAACGTTGCAGCGGCGGCCTGGCATGCGGCGTTCTTTGCCGCATGCGGCGCGGCGGGGTTCTCGCCAATTGCTTCGCTGTCGTACGAATTGCTCGCGCAGCACTGTCCCGATGCCTGGCAGCAGCGGGCGAGTGATGGCGCACCGGCGCGGACCGGCTGGGTTCCGCCCTCCGCCTTGCTCTCGCCCGCCAGCACCGCGGCGATGGCCTGGGTGCGCAAGGCGGGGGCGGCTTTTGCCGTGCTGATGAAGGCGGCGGGCGTCCCCGTGCGATTCCAGATTGGCGAGCCGTGGTGGTGGATTGATAGCAGCCACCGGATTTGCCTTTACGATGATGCCGCAAAGGCAGCGCTGGGCGGCAATCCGGTGGTGATCCCGGACATGACCGCGAGCCTCAGTGCGGCGCAAAAGAGCCTGCTCGATGCGGCCGGCGCGCTGCTTTCCACCTCGACGAGCGCCCTGCGCGATGCGGTTCGCGCCGCCGTCGCGCCCACTTCCGCTGAAATTCTCCTGCTCACCTTTCTGCCCACCGTGCTCGATCCCGCCACCCCCGAAGCGCAGCGCGCCAATCTGCCGCTGGGTTGGGCGAGCCCCGCGTTCGACCGGTTGCAGATAGAAGACTACGATTGGCTGACCGCCGGCGCCGATGCCCACCGCCGCGCGGCATATGCGGCGGTTGATGCGCGGCTGGGCTATGCCACCGCCAATCAGGATTACCTCGCCGGCTTCGTTCCCGCAGGCGCAAGCGCCGAACTGTGGCGATCGATCGATGCCGGAATTGGCGCGGCCTTGGCGCGCGGACACCATCAGGTTTTCGTCTGGGCACTGCCGCAGATCTGCCGCGACGGATATGTCCGCATGTCGCTTCAGCAAGAGGATAATTCGATGCAAGCCTTTGATGATGTGCCTTATCCGCTGGCGCTGGGGCGCGATGCCACGGTGACGCCCGAATTTTCTACCAGCGTTTCGGTGACCGCCTCGGGCTTCGAGCGGCGCAACAGCCTGTGGTCAAATGCGCGGCTGCGGTTCGATGTCGGGCCGGGGATTCGCTCCGAACATGAATTGGGCGAGCTGCTGGCGTTCTTCCGGGCGAGACGGGGTGCGGCGCGCGGATTCCGCATGCGCGATCCGTCAGATTTCTCTTCGCACGATATGACCGGAACGCCCACAGCGACCGATCAGGTGCTCGGTATTGGCGACGGGGTCCGTGCCAGCTTTCCGCTGGTCAAACGCTATGGAAGCGGGGTCGATGCGCAAGTGCGGCGGATAACGCGGCCGGTCGCTGCTTCGCTGCTGGTAAAGGTTGGCTCCACGCTGCTGACCACCGGCTGGACACTTGGCGCGGACGGGACTGTCACCTTCACCACACCGCCTTCTTCGGGAGCCGAAGTGCGCGCAGGCTTCCTGTTCGATGTCCCCGTCCGCTTTGCCGACGATCACCTGCAAATTTCCGGCCACGCCTTTGCCGCAGGCGAAGCGCCCAGCGTGCCGGTGATAGAAATCCGGGAGGCCGCATGACCCGCGTCTGGTTTTCCGGCAGCCTTGAAACCGTGGCGACATTCTGGCGGGTGGCGCGCAGCGACGGCATGACGCTCGGCTTCACCACGCATGACAGCGATCTGTGGTTCGATGGTGTGCTCCACCGCGCCGTGCCGGGAATGCTGCCATCGGCGATCCGGCGCTCAGCGAATTTCGAGCCCGACAGTGCCGATGTTGAAGGTGCGCTGAGCCACGAATCGATTTCATCCGAAGACCTCGCCGCCGGCCGCTATGATGGCGCGCGCGTGGCCATCGGCGTGGTCGATTGGGAAACGCGCGCGTGGCATGTGCTCTATCGCGGTGCAATCGGATCGGTCACCGAAGAGGACGGAAAGTTCACCGCGCAGCTCGCCTCGCGCAAGGCCGAGCTCCAGCGCGATCCGATCCCGCGCACCAGCCCCACCTGCCGCGCCGAGTTCTGCGGGCCAGGCTGCACGCTTTCCGCCGCGCGTTTCACGCGCGATGTGGCGCTCGCTTCTGCCAGCGTGGCGCAGAACAGTGTGACAATTTCTGGCCTGGCTGATCCCTCGATCTATCGCGGCGGATCGCTGCGGGTGATCGATGGCCCGCTTGCAGGCGCGGGCGGGCAGGTGATCGACCTTGCCGGCGCTGCACTGGTGGTCGATCTCCCGCTCGATGTCGCGCCCACGGCGGGAACCCGGCTGCGGCTGCGCGAAGGGTGTGACCGGACGCTCGGCACCTGCGCCTCGCGATTTGCCAATGCGATCAACTTTCAGGGCGAGCCTTTCTTGCCCGGCAATGACATGATCGCCCGCTATCCCGCAGGCGCCGGATGAACGGGCGCGAGCTGGCGCAGGCGGCAGAGAGGCTGCTCGGGGTGCCGTTTCGTTTGCATGGCCGCGATCCAGCCACGGGCATTGATTGCATCGGTTTGCTCGCTTGCAGCTTTGCCGCCTGTGGGATCAATGCGGCTTTGCCCAGCGGCTACAGCCTGCGCACCGGCAGGTGGGACGGGCTTGAAACCTTCGCTGACCAGCTTGGCTTTGCTGAATGCAAAGGGCCATTCCAGCCGGGTGATATCGGCCTGTTCCAGCCTTCCCCAGCCCAACTCCATTTCGCCATTTCATCGCTTTCAACGCCCGGCTTCGTCGAAGCGCATGCAGGGCTGCGCCGCGTGGTGATCAGCCCCGCTCCCAGCCCCTATCCGCTGCTGCGGCAATGGCGGATTCTGGTCTGATTCAGCAGGGCTGAACAAGTGCCGCTTCCGCGTTTGTGGACGAGGCTTTCTCTCCCAATCTTGAGGATCGATCATGGCAACGCTCATATTTTCGGTGATCGGTTCAACGCTGGCCGGGCCAATCGGCGGAGCGATTGGTGCGCTGGTCGGCCAACAGGTGGACAAGCTGGTGCTCGGCGGCGGGGGCGGATCACGCGAAGGCCCCCGGCTGAAGGAGCTGTCGGTAACCACATCGAGTTACGGAAGCCCGATTCCCCGCGTGGTCGGATCGATGCGGCTGGCCGGAACCATCGTCTGGTCAACCGATTTGCAAGAACACAAGGACAAGCAGGGCGGCGGCAAGGGCAAGCCATCGATCACGACCTACAGCTATACCGCGTCTTTAGCAGTGCTGCTCGCCAGCCGCGCGCTGTCGGGTATTGGCCGGATCTGGGCTGACGGCAACCTGCTGCGCGGCGCTGCGGGGGACATGAAGGTGGGCGGCAAGATGCGCTTTTACAGCGGATCTGCGGCGCAGGCGGCGGATCCGTTGATGGCTGCTGCTGAAGGCGCCGGCAATTGCCCCGCCTATCGTGGCAGCGCCTATGTGGTGTTCGAGGATCTGCAGCTTGCCGATTTTGGCAACCGCATTCCGGCGCTGACGTTCGAGGTGCTGACGGGTGACACTGCGATAACGCTCGCGCCGCTTTTCACCGGGATCCTTGATGACGTCGTCGCAGACGTGCCATTGGCGGGGGTTGCCGGGATCACTTGTGAAGGCGCGCTGGTCGATCTGCTGGCGCAGCTCGATCCCGCATTTCCGATCGATTGCGATGTCAGCGGTACGGTACTGACCATCCAGCGCGAAGCTGCATCGTCGCCGCGGCAAATGCGCGAAGCGGCGGTTGCCGCGCATGATGACGGATTCGGTGCGAAGAACGGCTTCGTTCGCAAACGTCTGCCGCCGCCGACCGCCCAGCCCGGAATCTTGCGCTATTATGATCTTGGCCGCGATTTCCAGCCCGGCTTGCAGCGCGCGCCGGGGCGTCCTCGTCCTGGTCAACCGACAAGTGTTGAATTGCCGGTGGCGATGGCGGCGGAGGATGCGCGTGGGCTGGTTGCGGCGATGGTTCGCAGGGCAAAATGGGCGCGGCAGACGATAGCCTGGCGGACCGCCGAGCTCGATCCCGATGTCGTTCCCGGCGCGCTGGTGACGCTGCCGGGCGAACCCGGCATGTGGCGCGTGAGCGACTGGGAATGGCGCGATCAGGGGATCGAAGTCACCCTGGTGCGCAGCTACGGCGCTTTGGGTGCGGGCGGCATGACCAGCGATCCGGGCCGGATCAACGCGCCGGTAGATGCACTTTCGGGCCCCACGGTGCTCGCCGCTTATGAACTGCCGTGGGATGGTACCGGCAGCGGTGACAGTCCGCTGCTGTTCGCAGCTGCATCCTCGTCATCGGCGGGGTGGAGCGGCGCGGCGCTGTTTGCCGATCACGGCGATGGCCAGCTGATTGCGCTCGGCAGCACCGGGCGGGTCCGCGCCACGATGGGTCACTCAACCGGCGCGCTGGCGCCAGGCAATCCCAACCTGATCGATCGGATTTCGACCGTCACCGTGCAGCTCGCTGGCAATGACCTGGCCCTGACCGGCTGCACAACAAGCCAGCTCGCTTCGGGCGCAAACCGGGCGCTGATCGGTGCAGAGATCATCCAGTTCGCCAATGCCGAGCCGCTGGGCGCTGGCCTTTGGCGGCTTTCAGGGCTGCTGCGAGGGCGCGGCGGCACCGAAGCGGCGATTAACGGGCATGTTTCTGGTGAAGCTTTCGTGCTGCTCGATGGCACTGCCACCGCGCTCGACCCAAGTCTGGTCGGCGATTTGCCGCAAACGCTGGTATCCGCGATCGGCATGGGCGACGTCGCGCATGTCACCAGCGCAGTGACCAACAGCGGAGTGACGCGCCGCCCGCTGTCGCCGATCCGTGCGCGGGTGCAGAGTGAAACCGACGGCAGCCTTTCGCTTGCCTGGACACGCCGCGCCCGCGGGGCATGGACCTGGCTCGACGGGGTCGATGCACCGCTGCACGAACAATCGGAAGCTTACGAAGTTGTGCTTGGTCCGCTCGCCGCACCGCTGGCCGCATGGAACACGGCTTCGCCAGCGCTGACGATCAGCGCCGCCGAGCTGGCCTCGCTCTCCGCCACCGCATCGGGCCAACCCATTCAGGTCAGGCAAAAGGGAAGCTATGCGCTGTCGTCGCCGCTCTATCTCGCCAGTCTCGCCTGATTCAAAATAAGGATATCGCCGTGAGTGATCCCATTACGTTTGCCCCAACTACCCCGCGCTTCGCCTTGCCCTTGCTTTATGCGGGCCAGGCGCAGAAGGAGATTTTCGTCAATGAAAGCCTGTCGATAGCCGACGCGCTGCTGCATTGCGCGGTGGAGAGCGAGACGCCAACGCCGCCTGCTGCCCCCGGCGACGGGCAGGCCTGGCTGGTCGCCACTGGCGCTACAGGCATCTGGACAGGCAAGGGCGGGATGCTCGCCTGCCGTCAGGGCGGGCAATGGATCTATTTCGTTCCGCAAGAAGGGATGCGTGTCGTCAACAAGACCAGCGCGCAAGACATGCGCAGGATTGGCGGGGCATGGCGGGCACCCGCTGCGCAAGCAATTCCAACGGGCGGCGGAACCATTGATGCCGAAGCGCGTTCTGCCATCACCGGACTGATTCAGAAGTTGCGCGATGCAGGAATATTTGCTTTAGGCTGAGGGTTGAGCGTGAGAACCGGTGTCGCACGCAAGGCTTGAAAGCGAATTGGACCAAATTTTTTGTTTGCGAGCGGAAGAAAATGCGGCATTCTTGCAACAGGTTGCGTGAATGGTCGCTTGCGCCGGTAAATCTTAGGCGATACATAGGGCCACACACTCGGTGGCATCAATTTGCAATAGAGGGGAATTCGTAATGCGGAAACTGGTCATAGGGATGGCTCTGGCCTCAACGGCCCTAGCCACACCGGCTTTGGCCCGTGATAAATCTTGGTACGTCGAAGTTGATGGCGGCCCGATGATTGTCGAGAATCTGAACTTCAATATCGCTGGAACGGCAAGCGCCGCGAAGCAAACTCATCGCTATGGCTATGATTTTGGCGGTGTGGTCGGCTACGATTTTGGTATGTTCCGTCTGGAAGCTGAAGCCAGCTTCCGCGAAGCTGATCCGAAGAATCTGACCACAACGGTCAGAATCCCTGCACAGACCAACATTGCCAGGCTCGGTTCGGGCCTTGGCAGCTACGACTATGTTGCCGGCGATAGCAACGCGCTCAGCTTCATGCTGAACGGCTTGCTTGATTTCGGTCCGGATGATGGTCTTCAGGGTTTTGTTGGTGGTGGTGTTGGCGTTTCGCGCGTCAGTCTTCATAATTCGATCAATTCGATCGGGCCTGGCTTCATCAACGATTCGTATTCAGGTTTTGCCTGGCAGGGTCTCGCGGGCGTTCGCGCTCCGATCACCGATCACTGGGATGCGGGCATCAAGTACCGTTATTTCAACGTGAACAACGTCAAGCTGCTCGATACCGAAGGCCGCGCAATCACTTCGCGCTTCGCTTCGCACAGCCTGTTGGGAACGCTGACATACAACTTCGGTGGTGCTGTTGCTCCGCCGCCGCCGCCACCGCCCCCACCGCCTCCTCCACCGCCTCCTCCACCGCCTCCGCCACCCCCACCGCCTCCGCCGCCGTCGGTTTGCAACAAGGGTCCGTACATCGTGTTCTTCGACTGGGATAAGTCGGATATCACACCGGAAGCAGCGTCGATTCTCGACAATGCGGTTACGGCTTATGGCAACTGCGCTTCGGTGCCGATCATGCTGGCAGGTTATGCCGACCGTTCGGGCACGCCGAAGTACAACGTGGGTCTCTCGGGTCGTCGTAACGAATCGGTTACGGGTTACCTCACCGGCCATGGTGTTGCTTCAAGCGCAATCACCAGCCAGGCCTTCGGTGAAACCAACCCGCGCGTTCCGACTGCTGACGGTGTTCGTGAGCTTCAGAACCGCCGTGTGGAAATCACCTACGGTCCGGGTTCGGGCATGTAACACCTGCTCGCAGGTTATCGAATTGGGGGCCGGAGAAATCCGGCCCCTTTTTCTTTGCGCTGAAGTGACGCGAATTGCGAAATGCACATCGAATTGGCGTTATCGTGGACAAACCAGCCAGCATCAGGGTTCAGCCAATGCGCTCTCCCATCTGCTGAAACCCGCTTATGCTCGGTGCTTCAGCCTTCTGCATACAGCGTTGGGTCGATAAGCCCCGCTTGGGCAAACCCGGCCCTGCGCAATCGGCAGCTGTCGCACCTGCCGCAAGCGCGCTGGTCTGGCTGCGGATCATAGCACGACCAGCTGGCCCCCACATCGAGTTTGAGCCGCGCTGCCTCCAGGGCAATTTCCGCCTTGCCGAGATACTGCAACGGCGCATGAATCGTAAAAGCAGAGCCTTGCGAACCAGCCTTGGTTGCCAGATCCGCGAGCCGGGCAAATCCCTCAATAAATTCCGGACGGCAATCGGGATAGCCCGAGTAATCGAGCGCATTGACGCCGATAAAGATATCGCGCGCGCCAATGGCTTCCGCCCAGGCAAGCGTCAGTGACAGGAACACCAGATTGCGTGCTGGCACATAGGTCACCGGAATGGAGTCGGTAACCCCGTCCTTCGGGACGGGAATATCATCGGTCAACGCGGATCCGCCGAACTGGCGCAGATCCAGGGGCAAGACCACGTGCCGCCGCGCGCCCATGCCGGCAGCTATCAAGCGCGCTGCACCGATCTCGCAGCGGTGGCGCTGGTTGTAGTCGATAGTCAAGGCATTGATCGCGAAGCCCGCTTCGCTCGCCAAGGCAGCCGTGACCATCGAATCGAGTCCGCCCGAAAGCAAAACCACCGCCTGACGCGAGGAGTTCGTTGTATTCGTCATAGCGCGCCGCTAACGCCTAGCTGCCTGATAATCAATCAGCGTCGGCAATCAGCGTCGGCAATCAGCCTCGGCAATCAGCGCGGATAATCAGCGCGGGAAAAGTGCCTCAAGCAGGGCAATCGCCGACCCGGCGGCCCTCAGCGGCAAAATCAAACGGCAGACCGCCTGCGATACCCTGGGTCTCCAGCTGGATCAGCCGGTCCGATTCGCGCTTGATCCGGGTGCGTCCGTACCCATGACCTCTGCAGGTATATTGCACAGTCACCGAATCGGCATGATCCTCGACCACCAATCGATCGCATGGCCGCTCGGGGTGGCGAAGCTGGATTAGAGTCCTGCCGTTGTGCAGGCAAATATGCTGCACTTCGCCCGGTTTTCCGCGCGAATGCAGATCCCAGCGGCCGTCGCTTAGCTGGTCGAGCATCGTCAACTCGCGGTGCTGCCCTTGCGCTGGCGACACAAAGAGTGCCGCGACGCTCAGCGTAGCAGCGACTGATATCCGGAAGGCTAAACGTCTTTTCATTGCAACTGGGCTCGCCCGCAAAACTTCACACGCACTTGAAACGCGCCGGGCCTTATAACGCATCGCTCGCAAACGACCAAGCGTGTATTTTCAGCGATGAATTGCACCTACGCGGCAATGTTGAACAGTTTCGAACAGAAAGCACAGTCTACGACAATCAAGCCATTGTCATCGCGCATTGACACCCGCTCCTCCTCGGGAAAGCGGGCAAGCACGTCGCGGTAATGCGCTTCATCACAGCGGCAGCCCCGCGACAGACTGCGTCCCGGATTGACCCGCACCTCATCCTCTTCATGGAATAGACGCCAAACAATCTGTTCAAGCGACAAGGTCTGGTCGACAATTTCCTCGTGACGCAAAGAGCCCCCCAAGGCTGCGACGTGCTCCCACTCAGGATGGCCAGGCCGCACATGCAGCCGTTCGCGGCCCTCCTCGCCCTCGGCCAGGTGCTGGATCAACATACCCCCCGCCACGCAAGTCTCGCGCGAACCCGATACCGCCGCCCGGATCAGCGTTGGCACCTGCTCCGACTGGACAAAATAAGCCTCGCAGGCCTGTGCCAGCGTATCGCCCTCGAGCGGCACGATCCCCTGATAACGCTGCTTGGTTGCGGCCAGATCGAAGGTGACGCCAAGATAACCTCTGCCGAACAGGGCAAACAGCGACGGGTTGGCACCGAGCCCCGCCAGTCGCTCGGCATCGTGGCGCACATAGCCGCGCAGCTCCCCGTCGCGATAATCGCAGACCAGAAGCTCGATGATCCCGCCCTCGGTCTGCGCCTGGATGGTAAGCTGGCTGCCATCATCCTTGAGCAGCGAACCCATCAGCGCGGTAAGCACCAAAGCTTCGGCCAGCACATTCCTGATCGCAGCGGGATAGTCATGCGCAGACAGGATCGTGCCGAGTAGCGGGCCCAGCCGCACAATTCGGCCGCGGGCGTGGCGGGCGGGAAGCGAAAAGGTCAGAACCTGATCGAACCCCGTCTCCCCCTCAGCAATTGGGCTTTCTTCGCTCACAGCTGCTCAAACACCCAGCGCAGAACGCTTTTCTGTGCGTGTATGCGGTTTTCGGCTTCATCCCAGACGACCGACTGAACGCCATCGATCACCGCATCGGTAACCTCCTCGCCGCGGTGCGCCGGGAGGCAGTGGAGGAACAGCGCGCCGCGCGCGGCTTCGCGCATCAGCGTTTCATCCACCTGAAACGGCGCCATAGCTGCGACGCGCGCTTCGGCGCCGCTCTGCCCCATCGAAATCCACGTATCAGTGACGACAACGTCTGCCCCACGCACGGCATCGCTGGCATTGCGATGCAACGAAATGCGCGCGCCTTGCGCCATTGCCCGCGCGACAAAACCGGCATCGCCGTCATAGCCTTCAGGCACGCCCACACGGACGTTGAACTTCAACAGTCCCGCCGCCTCGACAACCGAGTTGAGCACGTTGTTGCCATCCCCAAGCCAAGCCAGCTCGAGTCCCGGGAGGGCCTTTCCGTGCTCGATCATCGTGAGCAGATCGGCAACAATCTGGCACGGGTGTGACAGGTCGGTGAGACCATTGATCACCGGCACCGTGGCATAGGCGGCGAGCTCCTCGATCTTTGCGTGATCGTTTGTGCGGATCATGATCGCATCGACCATGCGGCTGAGTACCCGCGCGGTATCGGCGATCGTCTCGCCGCGCCCCAGCTGCATCGATCCCGCCTCCATCACCATCGCCGAGCCGCCGAGCTGGCGCATCGCCATGTCGAAGCTGACGCGGGTGCGGGTCGAACTTTTCTCAAAGACTGCCGCCAATACGCGTCCGGCGAGCGGCGCATCAGCATCCGCCGCGCCTTTCGCCACACCCGCACGTGCAGCCTTGCGTTCAATCGCATCGTTGATCATCGCCGCGATCGCGTCGCCGCCAGCATCCGCCAGATTGAGGAAATGCCGGGTCATGACGCGGCCGCCTCGGGAACATAGCTCGCCGCACCGGCTGAAAGCTTCGCCATGAATTCAGCAACATGGCTCTCGTCAATCACCAGCGGCGGCACCAGCCGCAGCGTGTTGTCGCCGCCCGAAACGGTGAGCAGCCGGTGGCTATCGCGCAGATGGGCAACAAAGCCGCGCGGTTCGACCTTCATTTTGACCCCCATCAGCAGCCCGCGACCACGCACCGATTCGAACAGTTCGGGATAGTTGCCGATGAACTGTTCGAGCCGCGCGCGGATCAGTTCACCCATCTTCGCAACGTGCGCGAGAAATTCGTCGTTGGCCACGGCATCGAGCACCGCCTCGCCCGCTGCCATGGCGAGCGGGTTGCCGCCATAGGTCGAACCATGCGCACCAATAAGCATGCCGCGCGCTGCCTTTTCGGTGGCGAGGCAGGCACCGAGCGGGAAACCGCCGCCGATTCCTTTGGCGCTCGCGAGAATATCGGGCGCGATGCCGTATTGTTCGTGCGCATAGAAGGTGCCGCTGCGGGCATAACCGCACTGGACCTCATCCAGAATCAGCATCAGATCGTGCTCGTCCGCCAGCGCGCGCAAGCCTTTCATGAAGCCGTCCGAGGCCACCCGGATTCCGCCTTCGCCTTGAATCGGCTCGACCAGAAATCCAGCGGTATTCGGACCAATCGCGGCCTTCACCCCGTCAAGATCATCGAAATCGACATATTTGAACCCGGCGAGCAGTGGCAGGAAGCCTTTGTGCATCTTTTCCTGATTTGATGCGCTGATCGTCGCCATCGTGCGCCCGTGGAAGGCATTCCTGAAGGTGATCAATTCGAACTTGTGATCCCTCCCGGCATGGCTGTGATAGGCGCGCGCCGTTTTAATCGCGCATTCAACGGCCTCAGCGCCTGAATTGGTGAAGAACACCGTATCGGCAAAGGTCAGATCGACCAGTCGCTGCGCGAGGTGCTCGCCCTGCGGGCTGCCATAAAGGTTCGATACGTGCATCAGCGTTTCCGCCTGCCGCTGGATCGCGCCGATCAGCCCGGCGTGCGAGTGGCCGAGAATGTTGACGGCAATGCCTGCGGCAAAATCGAGATAGCGGCCGCCGTCCTCTGCGATCAGGTGGCAATGATCGCCTTTGACCGGGCGGAAGCTGCACCGCGGGTAAACGGGCATCAAGGGGGTGATCGACATCGTGGTTTTCCTTCAAATCTGGTATTCTCAGGCCTGTTTGTGCCGGCCCGCAGGAAGCGTAAACGACAAATGGCGGCCCCATGAGGACCGCCATTGCCACGCGTTTATGTTTTTGCGGGAACCCCGGAAAATCCCGGGTTCAATCGCGCGGGATCACTCCTGGCGCGGCGCCAGGTTGACCGCCGAATACTTTCCTCGTCGGTCGACTTCGATGTCGAATTCGAGCCGGTCACCCTCGGCCAGATCGTCCATCCCCGAGTTCTTCACCGCCGAGATGTGGACAAAGGCATCGGGCTGACCATCATCACGCGTGATGAAACCGAAGCCCTTCATGCCGTTGAAGAACTTGACCGTGCCGCTTGACCGCTCACCCGTCAGCTCGCGCTGCGGGGCGACATCGCGCTTGGCAACGGCGATAACGTCGCCGACAACCACGAGGTCACTGGCGGAAACCTTTCCGCCGCGATCGACCAGCGTATATTCAAGCTGCTGCCCTTCGGCGAGGCCCTCAAGCCCCGCGCGTTCAACCGCAGAAATGTGGACGAACACATCCTCGCCGCCGCCATCCTGCTGGATGAAGCCGAAGCCCTTGCCGGCGTTGAAGAACTTTACCGTGCCTTTGCCTTCGCCGACGACCTGCGCGGGCATGCCGCCACCGCCACCGCCGCTGGGCCGAGGACCGCCGAAGCCGCCTCCGCCGCCACCGGGACGCGGGCCGCCAAAGCCGCCGCCACCAGGCCGATCACCGCCGCTGCGAGGCGCACCGCCGCCGCCGCCGAAGCGGTCACCACCGCCGCTTGCGCCGCCAAACCGGTCACCACCACCTGCAAAGGGGTCGAAACCTTCTTCTCCGAAACCATCCCGCTTGTCGCGCCCCCGGCCGCGACGCCCTCTATCGAAACCCATAAAACCTGAGATACCCTATACACCGTCCTGCTTAACCTGCCCGCGCGGTGCGGACGAAGCCCGCCGGACGACAGCGAAAACAGCGATTCTGTGATCGGTATCTTTCTCTGCACGCCGAGCATAACCCAATTTATCCACAAGTGCGAACGGATTCCGTTGGTTCGTGCATCTCAAGGCCTGGCGTGACATTTCTGCACTGGCAGCCGCAATCGGCCTGCGTAGCGCTTGCCAGCACGGGACAGGCTTGGCAGATGCTGCGGTATGGAAATTTTCGCCCTGCTCGCCAGTCCCGCCACGTGGATCGCGCTTTTCACGCTTATTACGCTCGAGATCGTTCTCGGCATCGACAATCTGGTTTTCATCGCGGTGCTGTCGAACAAGTTACCCCAAGAGATGCGGCAGCGGGCGCGGCGGATCGGGCTGTTTCTGGCGCTGGGAATGCGCATTGTCCTGCTGCTGCTGATCGGCTGGATCGTAAAGCTACAGGCTCCGCTCATCGATCTCGGGCTGGCGGGCGCAGTTGGCGCGCATGGCGAACCGGCGTTTGAAACCGCGCTTTCCGGGCGCGATCTGATCCTGATTGCCGGCGGGCTGTTCCTGCTGTGGAAGGCGACCAAGGAAATCCACCACAACATCGATCCCGAAGGTGATAGCGGCGATCTGCTCGATCACGACAAGGGCAGCGCGGTGATCGGCTTTGCCTCCGCAATTGCGCAGATTATCGCGCTCGATCTGGTGTTCTCGATCGATTCGATTCTCACCGCCGTCGGCATGACCGATGATGTGCCGGTGATGATCGCGGCGGTGGTGATCACCGTGCTGATCATGCTGGTGGCGGCCGATCCGCTGGCCAGGTTTATCGAGAAGAACCCGACCGTGGTGATCCTCGCGCTGGCCTTCCTGCTGATGATCGGGCTGGTGCTGATTGCTGACGGATTTGGCGTCCATATTCCCAAGGCCTATGTCTACTGTGCGATGGGATTTGCCGGACTGGTTGAATCGCTTAACATCATCGCGCGAAACCGGCGGCAGCGGCTGCGCGGTGGCAGCAAAGGATAACTGGCCGATGTTCCGCAAGCTTACTGAAACTGTTTACGCCAGCCCGCAGATTGGCATGGAAGACATTGCCGAGGCGGCAGCATCGGGGTTCACGCTGATTATAAACAATCGGCCGGATGACGAGGAGGCAGGGCAGACAAATGGCAGCGCTATCGAAGCAGCGGCGCGGGCGGCAGGCATGGGCTATGTCGCGATTCCCGTAACGCATACGGGTTTCAGCCAGCCGCAGGTCGCAGCGATGCGCGATGCCTTGGCAAAGTCAGCGGGCGGCAAGGTGCTCGCCTATTGCCGATCGGGCACGCGTTCGACCCTGCTGTGGTCGCTGGCCGAGGCGAGCCGCGGGGAAAATCCCGATGAACTCGCGGCCTGTGCAGCCGGCGCTGGCTATGATCTGTCGCCCGTCCGTGCGCTGGTCGATATGCTCGCAGCCGGTGCCTAGAGCCAGATGACGGGAATCGCCATTCAGCTTGGCATTTCGCTGGCGGCGATCCTTGCGCTTGCCGGTTTCACGGTGTGGCTGAAGCTCGGCGGCGACGTGCGGCTGCGCGATGCCGAAGAAGCGCGCGAACTTGCCCGCATGACGCTCTGCGGATTTGAGCCGCTCGAAATTGCGCTTGATCGCGCAGGGATCGGCGCGCTGCTGCGCGATGCCGGGGGCCGGGTGATGCTGCTGAAACGCCACGGGGTGCATTTCGCCGGGCGCCTGCTCACCGATCATCGCGCCATCCGGCTCGATCAGAACTTCCTTACCGTCGGCACAGGCGATAGCCGCTTCGGTGCGGTAACGCTTGACCTCGGGCCAGAGGCGCAGGCCTGGGCGAGCAGCCTGCGGCGGTTGGGTGCGCGCCAATGAAAAGCGGCGATCCCGTTCGCTATGCGATTCCCTTTTTCATCGCGCTGATCATTGCCGAGATGATCTGGGCGCGCCGCCGCAAGCCGGTCCACTACGAGCCTGGCGATACCCTGCTTTCTCTGGCGCTGGGCCTTGGCAGCACCGCCGCCGGGTTCCTCACCGCCGGGTTGGTCTATGCGGGAGCACTGTGGCTCTGGCAGTTCCGGCTGATGACCATCGGCTGGACCTGGTGGGCGCTGGCGCTGTGTTTCGTGCTCGATGATTTCAACTACTACTGGGCGCACCGCACCGGCCACCGGGTGCGCTGGTTCTGGGCGAGCCACGTCAACCACCATTCGAGCCAGCATTACAATCTTTCGACCGCGCTGCGGCAGACCTGGACCGGATTCATTGCGCTGTCGTTTGTGTTCCGCGTCTGGCCGGTGCTGCTCGGCTTTCCCCCGGCGATGATCGCGGCTGTTGGCGGAGTGAACCTGATCTATCAGTTCTGGATCCACACCGAAGCGATCGGCAAAATGCCGCGCTGGTTTGAGGCGGTGATGAACACGCCCGCGCACCACCGGGTGCATCACGCGGTCAATCCGGTCTATCTTGATCGCAATTATGCCGGGGTGTTTATCGTGTGGGACAGGCTGTTCGGCAGCTTTCAGGCGGAGCAGGAGGGGGTGCGCAATCACTATGGCATCGTCCGCCAGCTCGGCAGCTTCAACCTGCTGTGGGCGGTATTCCACGAATGGATCGGCATCGCGCGCGACGTGTGGTCTGCGCCGTGGCGGAGCAAATTTGGCTATGTCTGGCGCGCGCCCGGCTGGACCCCCGATGGCAGCCGCGATACCAGCGACATGATCCGCGATCGGTGGCATGAAAGCCAGCAAGCCCGCAGCGAGCTCTGATTCGCCGGGATGCGGAGGGGCATGGAAACTTTCGACATCATCGTCATCGGCGGCGGCAGCGGCGGCTGTGCGGCTGCGGCGCGGCTGGCCGAGGACCCGGGGCTGCGCGTCTGCCTGCTCGAAGCTGGCGGGGGCAACGAGACAATGGCGGTGACCACGCCCGGAATGCTGGCGCTCAATCTGCGCAAGGGAAAGGCCAACTGGGGCTTCGATACGGTGCCGCAAAAGGGGCTCGGCGGGCGCTGCGGCTATCAGCCGCGCGGCAAGGGCCTTGGCGGATCGAGCGCGATCAACGCCATGCTCTATCTGCGCGGCAACCCATGGGACTATGACAATTGGGCGGCGATGGGCTGCACCGGCTGGGCCTGGGAAGATGTGCTCCCGTGGTTCCGGCAGGCCGAGGCCAATGCGCGCGGGGAAAGCGCATTCCACGGCGGCTCCGGCCCGCTTTCGGTGAGCGATCAGCACTGGCCCAATCGCTCGACCATGGCCTTTCTCGAAGCGGCCGAAAGCCTGCAACACAGCATCAATAGAGATTTCAACGGCGCAGATCAGGATGGCTTTGGCCTGTTTCAGGTGACGCAGAAGGCGGGCGAACGCTGTTCCGCCGCGCGCGCCTTTCTCACCCCCAGGCCCAACCTTTCGGTGCGCACCGGCGTGCGGGTCGAGAATATCGTTATCGAGAACCGCCGCGCCAGCGGGGTGCGGATCACCGCCCATGGCAGAAGCGAAACGCTGAACGCGCGCGGCGGAGTGGTGCTCGCGGGCGGCGCATTCGCCAGCCCGCAATTGCTGATGCTTTCGGGGATAGGGCCGGGTGGGCAGCTGCAAGAACAGGGTATTGCGGTGGTGCATGACAGCCCGCAAGTAGGCGAAGGGCTACAGGATCACGTCGATTTTGTCGGCACTTGGATGACGCGCTCGCGCGATCCGATCGGCTTCACCTTCGGCGGCGCGCTGACCCTGATCCGGGCCTTTGCCGAATACCGCCGCAGCCGCTCGGGCATGATGACCAGCCCTATGGCCGAGGCGGGCGGCTTTTGGCGCAGCCGTGCCGATCTTCCCGCCCCCGATGTGCAATTCCACTTCGTCCCCGCCGTGCTCGAAGATCATGGGCGCAAGCTGGTCTGGGGTTACGGCATTTCGTGCCACGCCTGCGTGCTCCGCCCCGAAAGCCGCGGGACTTTGCGGCTGGCTTCGCCGCGCGCCAGCGATGCGCCGCTGATCGATCCCAATTTCCTCGATGATCCGCGCGATAT
>JANLOZ010000074.1:0-2197 GCA_031366845.1 Novosphingobium sp.
GACTGGGCATGGCTCGGCGGACAGGGTCCGGTGGTTCCCTACAGCCCCAAAGGCTTGGACAAACTGAATTTCCCCGAAGGTCCGATTTGCTCGGCGCTTCGGGAAGCTGACGCGCTCTTGAGCGCCTCACCGTATCCACACTCCTACCCCCACTCATGGCGCTCGAAGGCCAAGGTGATCTATCGCTGCACCCCGCAGTGGTTCGTGCCGATGGATTCGCCGGTTATGCTGCCGCACGCCAAGAGCCGCGCGGAGAAGAACTGGGAAAACGAAGGCGGCGCGCCGCTGCACGATTCCGCCAGCCTGCGCCAGATTGCCATGGCCGCTATCGCCGCCACCCGCTGGGTCCCCGAAAAGGGCCGCAACCGGATCAGCTCGATGGTTGAAGGGCGGCCCGATTGGGTGCTCAGCCGCCAGCGCGCCTGGGGTGTGCCGATCACGCTGTTCGTCAAGCTGGGCACCAACCAGTACCTCGACGATCCCGCCGTCAACGCGCGAATCGTCGCGGCGGTGAAGGCCGACGGGGTCGATGCGTGGAGCGATGCGCGGGCGCAGGAATACCTCGGCAGCGATTACCGTGCCGACGATTACGAACGCGTCACCGACATTCTCGACGTGTGGTTCGATTCGGGCTGCACCCATGCCTTCGTGCTCGAAAGCGGGCGCTGGCCCCACTTGATGCGGCCTGAGGGTTATTGCGGGCCACCCGCTGACCTTTACCTTGAAGGCAGCGACCAGCATCGCGGCTGGTTCCAGTCCAGCTTGCTCGAAAGCTGCGCCACGCGCGGCCATGCGCCCTACAAGGCGGTGCTGACTCACGGCTTCACCATGGATTCCAAGGGCATGAAGATGTCCAAGTCGCTCGGCAACACCATCGATCCAATCAAAGTGATGGAGGTGAGCGGCGCGGATATCATCCGGCTGTGGGCGCTCTCGGTCGATTACACCGAGGACCACCGGATCGGCGATGAAATCCTCAAAGGCGTGGCCGATCAGTACCGCAAGCTGCGCAACACGTTCCGCTATCTGCTGGGGGCGCTGGAGGGCTATCAGGGACTGTCCCCGCTTGGGGACTGTCGCTCTTTCCCGGCAGAGGCGGCGGCTGAAAAAGTAGGGACAGTCCCCAAGCGGGGACAGTCCCTTGAAGAGCTGCCCGAGCTGGAGCGCTACATGCTGGCGCTGCTGGCGAAGCTCGACGCGACGCTGCGGCAGGCGGTGGCGGACTTCGATTTCAACACCTATGTCCGCGCGCTGACCGATTTCTGTAACGAGGATTTGTCCGCGTTCTTCTTCGATATCCGCAAGGATTGCCTTTATTGCGATGCGGCGGATGATCCCAAGCGCATGGCCTACCGCACGGTGCTCGACACGCTGTTCCATGCCTTGGTGAGATATGCTGCGCCGGTGCTGGTGTTTACGGCGGAAGAGGTTTGGGGGACACGGTTTCCGGATGCGGGGAGCGTGCATTTGCTGGAGTGGCCCACCCTACTCGACACCACCACTCCTCGTCACCCCGGCGAAAGCCGGGTTCCCGCTTCTTCTTCCGACACCGGCCAAGGCAGTGGGACCCCGGATCAAGTCCGTTGCGACGAGTTGGTGGAGAAGTGGGCGACAATTCGAAAAATTCGTTCAAAAGTGAACGAGCGTCTCGAATCTCATCGTCGTAACAAAATAATCGGATCAAGCTTGGAGGCGATGCCCACGATCATTGTCGGTGAGGCTGACTACGCCGTATTGGCTGAGGATGAGAGTATCCTTGTTGAAGCCTTGATCGTGTCCGGCGTGACTCTCATCGGTTCAACCGAGAGCGACGAGGTAATGGTTCAAGAGATGGTAGTGAAATACCACAAATGCGGTCGCTGCTGGAAGCATTTGCCCGAAGTCTCCGAAGACGGCGGCCTTTGTTCACGCTGCGATCACGTTGTGGCGGGAATAGACGCGGCGGTATGATGTTCGCGATCAACCACGGCTTGGCGCACCATTCCCCCCTCCTCTTCAGGGGTGGGGCCGGGGGTGGGGTCTGTCCGGATTGCGTGACGCGGTGCGCGAACGACAGGCCCCACCCCAACCCCTCCCCTGAAGAGGCGGGGCTTTTATGAACCGCCTCCCCCGCCCCGGCCTGATCACCGCCGCGCTGATCCTGATCGCGGATCAGCTGGTGAAATGGTGGGTCACCGGCCCGCTTGATCTGGCCAAT
>JANLOZ010000097.1:0-4526 GCA_031366845.1 Novosphingobium sp.
ACGACCTTTCGTGAAGCGCCGGGGCCGCCCTTGACGATGATAAGCTTGCGCGGGCCGACCTTTTCTTTCTTCGCCGTCTTGCCTGCCAGGACGTCCGCCGCGAACCGTTCGATATCGCCACTGGTGACATCCTTGGCGCGGCGGTTACCGAGAAGGGGGATGACGTGATGGCGCAGTCGGCCGAGAGTGTAAGCTTTGGTCAGCGGTTTCATCGGCTCGCCAATCCGCTTGCCGCGCTGAACCACGCAGCCATGTTTCTCATAGAATTCGATCAGCGCGGCCATGGTCATCTCGCGGCGGCGTGCAGCAAGGTCACCGGCAGGGTCGGCGCCAGCAGCAACGCTGCCCAGGATCACCTTGGCTTTTCGGCGCGCCTCTTCTGGGGTCAGGTTGCCATAGCGCCCGACCGTCTGGATCCGCTGGGGTGCATTGCGACCACCCCCGTGGACCCGGTACTTGGTGACGAAGGTCTTTACGCCCGATGGTTCGATCCTGAGGCCATAGCCCCTGAGGTCGCTGTCCCAGATATGATAGCGTTTGTCGGTTGGGTGAGCGGCGTCCACCGTTCGCTTCGTCAATGAAATTTGGCTCCGAGTACCCATGGCAAATCGCGCTTCCAGTATACCACCAGTATACCACCGTGAGGTCGTTTCGTGGCGTAGCGAAACTTGCGCGCGACGTTCTAAATGTCAATAAGCTGCTGATTCAATAGGGTTGTATCGTAGTATCGGAAAGCCCCGGCAGGTGCTTTTGAATTCTTGCCAAGGTTGGGGTCGAGGGTCCGAATCCCTTCGCCCGCTCCAGTTTTTCCAGACATCGCAGAACTCCGCCAAAAACTGTCCAGCCAACGGTCGGACGCCTGCGTCATCCATACAAAGCTTCTACATAATCGACCAGTTGGCCCCACGCTCGCTGGTTGAATCTACCATTGGCTCCGGCATGACGTTGCCGGAACGCATTGCGCGCTGCCGAGATAATCACCCAGCGCCTGGACTTGCGCTTTATCGAGGCGCAGACCCAGCTTGGTCCGCCGCCACAGGATATCTTCGGCACTTCGCGCCCATTCCCGCGCAATCAGGTGGTCCACCTCCGCACGGGTCAGTCCGTGGCCAAAATGGGTGCCGAGGTCGCTCAGTGATCGCGCGCCGGCGAGCCAGCCGCGCGCTGCTGTGCCATAGGCTTTGACGATCCGCTCAATCCAGTCAGGCGTCAGGAACGGATAGGCGCGGGCATATTCTGCAAAGAGCTCTGCCGCGCCCTCCTTGGGAAAATCGCCGCCGGGGAGCGGGCGCGACGCGGTCCAGTCCGCTCCCTTCAGCACAGGAATGAAAGGTTCGAGCAACGCCATGGCTTCACTTGCAAGGTGGCGATAAGTGGTGATTTTGCCGCCGAATACTGAGAGCAATGGCGGCGATCCGTCTTTGCTGTTCAGTTCGAAGGTGTATCCGCGCGTCGCTGCTTCGGGCTTTCCTGAGCCATCGTCGATCAGCGGGCGGACGCCGGAATAGGACCAGACGACGTCGGCAGGGCTGATTTGCCGCTCGAAATAGCCGTTCGCCCCCTCGCAAAGATAGGCCACTTCTTCGGTGCTGGCGTTGACATGCTCAAGCGATCCCTGATGATCGCGGTCAGTGGTGCCGACCAGTGTGAAATCGCGCTCATAGGGGATGGCGAAGAAGATGCGGCCATCGGCGAGCTGGAAAAAATAGGCGAATGGATGATCAAACAGCTTGGGCACCACGATGTGCGAGCCACGCACAAGCCGGATTTTGTGGCGGCTTGGCTGGCCTGAACGCGCAAGCAGGTCGACAACTGATGGTCCGGCAGCGTTGACCACTGCGCGCGCGCCGAAGATTCCGCCCGAAGTCTCGATCCGCCAAATAGCGTCTTCGCGCGCCAGGCTATGCACTTCAGTGCGCGTGCGCACCTCGGCGCCCTGATCAGCAGCATCGCGCGCGTTGAGCACCACGAGCCGCGCGTCATCGACCCAGCAATCCGAATAGACATAGCCTTTGGTGAAACCCGCCTTCAGCGGTGTGCCTGCGGGGTGCCTGCGCAAATCGATGCCGTCCGCAGCGGGCAAGGCCTTGCGGCCGCCAATGTGGTCATAAAGGAGCAGCCCCAGCCGCAGCAGCCAGCGCGGGCGCAGGCCCTTGACGTGCGGCAAGACGAAGTGGAGCGGCCAGATGATATGCGGCGCAATCGCCCACAGCCGCTCGCGCTCGCTCAGCGATTCGCGCACCAGTGCGAATTCGTAATGCTCGAGATAGCGCAGCCCCCCGTGGATCAGTTTGGTTGAGGCGGACGATGTGCCCTGCGCCAGATCGCCGCGTTCGAGCAGCAGCACTTTCGCTCCGCGCCCCGACGCATCGCGAGCAATGCCGCAGCCATTCACCCCACCGCCGATTACCGCAATGTCATAGATTGGCGCGTCCATCGCTGCGCTACAGGTCCAGCGGGCCGTGCTCGAGCAACGGTAATACGTGGCGAGAGAACAGGTCTGCTTCGGCGGCATGGGGATAGCCTGAGAGTATAAACGCCTCGATCCCCTCGTCCTGATAGGCGCGCAGCTTGGCGAGCACCTGATCGGGATTGCCAACAATCGCCGCACCGCAGCCCGAACGCGCGCGGCCAATCCCGGTCCACAGGTTGTCCTCGACAAATCCGTCACCGCCGGCGGCACCGCGCAGTTCGGTTTGCCGCTGGACGCCGGCCGTTTTGGCATCGAGTGACTTTTCGCGGATCGCTTGCCCCGCAGCGTCGTCGAGCTTGGACAGCAGCCGGTCGGCATAGCCGCGCGCCTCTTCCTCAGTCTCGCGCACGACGACGTGGACGCGGTAACCGAACTTGAGCTTGCGGCCAAAGCGCGCGGCGCGGGCGGTCATGTCGGCGATGTTTTCGCGCACCTTGTCCATCGTGTCGGGCCACATCAGATAGACATCGCAGCCTTCAGCGGCGCATTCGCGGGCATCGGGGCTCAGTCCGCCAAAGTAGAATGCCGGGGCCTTGCCCGAGACCGTGGTGATCCGCGGGGGATCGAGGTTGAGCTTATAGAACGCACCCTGATGATCGAGGTGTTCGCCGTTCAGCAGCGTCTTGACCACCTTGATCGCCTCTGTGGTGCGGGCATACCGCGCGCTGCTCGCAAGCGTTTCGCCGGGCATATCCGACGAGATAATGTTAACGTTGAGCCTGCCGCCGTTGCCGCTGGCGTCAGCACCCAGAATGCGATCGAGCGTGGCGATGCGGCGCGCGAGCTGCGGCGGCCAGTCCTCGCCGATCCGCGTCGCCCAGAGCAGCTTCAGCCGCCGCAGGTACGGCGCGACTGCGGCGGCAAAAACCGTCGTATCGAGGCCCAGTTGATAGCCCGAAGGCAGCAGAATGTTATCGAACCCGCCTTTTTCAGCAGCAAGGACGATGTTGCGGCAATGCTCCCAGCTTGATCGCAGGTGCGCGTCGGGCACCCCGAGAAACTCGTAATCATCATCGCACAGCGCAGAGAACCATGCGACTTCGCATGATGGGTAAGTTTTTGTCATATCAAGGTAAACCCACTCCTCTGGCGGCCACCAGTACCGTGTACCACTGCGCCCGAGTCCACCGGACGGTGAGCGCTTGGGCACCTTCGGCGATGCGCTCGACTTGCTGCGAACCAATAATTGGCACGATCCCCGCAGGATGTGCCATCAACCAGGAATAAGCGGCAACGCTGCGCGACACGCCTTGTTCCTCGGCCACGCTGTCAAGCGCTGCGGCAACCGCGCGGTCTTGCTCTGTCTCCGGCTTGGCCAATCTCCCGCCGCCCAGCGGCGACCAGGCCAGCGGCACCAACCCGAGCATCATAGCCTGATCGAGCGCACCATTTTCAAAACAATCGATCCGCAGCGGGCTGATCTCGGGCTGGGTCGATACCAGCTTGTGGGTGAGGAATTGTTGCAAGGCAGCGGTCTGCTGCTGGGTAAAATTGGACACGCCAATCGCGCCGATCTTGCCCGCCGCCACCGCAGCATCAAGCGCGCGCGCGACCTCGTGCGGGTGGGCGAGAATATCGGGCCGGTGCACGTGCCACAGGTCAATCCGTTCGACCTGCAACCGCCGAAGTGAGGCATCGATTGCGTCAGCCAGATAGGCACTGCTCTGGTCATAGGGCGCAGGCGGGGCAATTCCGCCCTTGCTCGAAAGCACCATGCGGGCGCGCAGATTTGGCTCATTCGCCAGAACCTTGCCGAGCAGGGCCTCGGCATCACCGAACCCCGAAGTGCCATTAAAGCCGTAAATATCCGCTGTATCGAACAGGGTAATTCCGGCATCAAGCGCCGCGTGAACCAGCCGCGCCGCGTCGGTGACGCTGCGCTCTTCTTCGGCCAATCGCCACATCCCCCAGGCAATCGGCGATATGTTCAGGCCGCTCGCGCCGAGCGGGCGGGAAGCGGGCGGAAGTGGCAATAGGCTCATGTGGGTTTCCTGTAAGGCGGAGCGACCGAGGCGCGCTCGACCAGTCTATGGGGGAGGCGGCGATGGGTGAT
>JANLOZ010000105.1:0-10237 GCA_031366845.1 Novosphingobium sp.
CCGAACGGCGGCATAGCTCTCCACGGCAAACATCCCAGGCCGCTCCCAAAAGAGACAGCCTTACCAACGGCCGGATTTTACTCCGCCACACTCAGCACCGCGCCGGCGTTCCGATGGCCTGTTTTGTCACCGCCGCATCCAGCGCGGCATTGACCTGCCGGATTACCGAGGCGTTCGAGCCCACTTCCGGCCGGTCGAAGCTGGCGAGCACTGGCGGCGCGCCGATGGGCAGATTGTGGATGCGGGCGAGGTAGTCGATGAACTGCGGCGCCAGCTTGGCGCGGAGCTCCGGCCCATAGTTCTGGCCGAGACCGGTGACCTTGCCGGCATCGTGCGAAGGCTTCGCCGTGCCCTTGGCGAAGCCATAGACCATCGCCGGATAAGGCAGGAACTGCGCGTCCGGGTCCATCCAGTATGCGTGGGGGACGGGCACGGTGCCCTCTACCGCACGGATCACCTCAAACTCGCGGCGGCGGCTTGATTCTGTTACCGAAGCTGCCGGTTCCATGCGTAGCACCATCGGGGTGACGACTTGCGCCTGGCCATCGTTGTCGTTGCCGCGCCAGTGCAAGTCGAACCGCATCTGCAGTTTGGACGCGCCGCCTGAAAGCCAGCGCGCATCGGCGATGCGGATCGGATAGCCCACCTGGTTGGTGATCAGGCGTTGGGTGCCATCCACCAAAGCTTCGAGCGCAACTGCCTGAAACGAAGCGCCATTTCGGCGGTGCATCTTGCGCGTAAGCACCGCGTCCACCTCGCGCTCGGTGGTAAACCGCGCACGGACCGTTTCGATGAAGGCTGCGCTGGGATGCTGCCGGATGATGTCGTCGGTCATGGTGTGCTCCATCGTCCCGCTCTTGTTTGGGTCATGTGTCGTGCTTGTCGGCCATCCCGCGCGAAAGATGCGCGAGGCCGGCGAAATCGGCGATGTGGCTGTGCCCGACGCGGGCTCCGCTTTCCCAGCGCATCAGTGTCTGGAAGGCGGCGCTCGACGGATTGAAGTTGTACCAGGGCGCCGCCGCGACGGTCGTGCCGACCGCATCCCAGCAATTGCCGCGATCGTCCTCAAACTCGACTACGGCGCGGGTGACCAGCATGTCGAACCGCTGCGCGCGCATGGCTGCACGCACGAGCGGGCGGCGCTCCCCGCCCACCACAACGAAGCCGAACTTGAACGGGCCGTAGACGACTTCCTTAGTCTCGAACTCGAGTCCCAAGACCAGGAACGCGCCGAGATCAGGTCCGAGGTTGACATGAACCCAGGTGCCGCCCTTGCTGCCCCAGTCCTTGCGCGGGCCCCAGCTCTTGTTCATGCCCTCGGTGCAATCGACCTGGTACTCGCGGTCATGGAGCAATAGCGTGCCGGTGACGCGGCCCTTGCTTTCCATGTGACCGGTGTTCCAGCCATCGTAGCCTCCAAGTTTGGACGAGGCGATCAGCGGGTTTTCCGCCGGATCGTGTGGATCGAATGGATCGCACACCGCTTTGTAGGTGATGTCGAGGGCACAATTGCCATCGAGCGACAGGTACTGAAACGCGCAGTCGCGCGCGTTGTGCGCCTGAAACGACAGGCCGTTGGCCAGCGTGAAATTGTCGAAACGCTCAGGGCACGGCAAGTGCATCTGCGCGTCGTTGTGCTCGATCTGCCAAGGATGCAGGCTTAGCCCTTTGTGGATCTCAATCGAACTATGGCACACGCCGAGATTGGGCCGGGCCAGATTGTAGAGATTGCCGCTGATGCCCGCCTCGGGCACCGAAAATATCAGGAACAGCGTTTCGGTCCAGAGCGTGTCCGTCGTGTCATGCGGATGGAACGCGAAATCCTGGGCAGTGATCATCTCAGGGTCTCCCGCGCCGGCCGGCTCAGCACGCGATCATGCCGCCGTCGATGACATGCTCGGTGCCGGTGATGAACCACGATTCATCCGAGGCGAGGAACACCACCAGCGGCGAGATCTCCGATGCTTCGGCAAAGCGGCCGAGCGGGATGGCAGCTGCGGCGCCGCCGCCATCCTCGTCGGTTGCGGCCACCATCATCGGGGTTTTGACGTAGCCCGGATGGACCGAATTGGCGCGAATGTTCTGGCCGCCATACTCGACCGCGACCTGCTTGGTCATGCCCCGTACCGCGAACTTGCTACCGGCATAGGCGAGATTAGGCGTGCCGAGATTGGCGAGCATGCCCGAGATCGAGGAGATATTGACGATCGAGCCGCCGCCGCTGGCGATCATCGATGGCAGTACGGCGCGCATGCCCAGGAACACGCCGGTCTGGTTGACCGCGCAGACGTGCGCAAAATCAGCCTCCGAGAGATCTACGGCCTTGGCGATCGGACCGATGATCCCGGCATTGTTCACCAGCACAGTTACCAGGCCGAAGCGGGCTTCGCCGGTGGACACGACATCAGCCCAGCCTGCTTCGCTTGAAACGTCGTGGTGCACGAAGAGGGCCTTGCTGCCAAGCGACTCGGCAAGAGCCTGGCCCGCCGCGGCATTGATGTCGGTCAGGATCACACTGGCGCCTTCGGCTACGAAGGCCTTGGCGTGGGCTTCGCCCATGCCTTGTGACGCACCCGTGATGATGGCGACCTTGCCGGACAATCTGCTCATGTGACCTCTCCACTTTGCCGGGCGCTGGTTCGCCCGATTGCTCAACGGGTTGATCCCGCTTTCGGTTGATGGAACGGCTCCACCAGAAGCGATGATTCCGAAGCGGCTATGACGCCGGCCTTTCGGACACTTGCGCTGCTGCACAAACGATATGTGCCCTTACCATCTCCCGCGAAATCCAATATCGTTCACTGGTGTAATGTCAATGCTGTGATTGTCTGGCGCGGTCGGCGCGCTGTAGCAATGGCATGCGATGGCAGCTTTGGCGCGATGTGGATGTAAGCGTGTCCTTTCCCTTCACGCGGACCCACCTCATTCGCCAAATGTTCCTTTAAGTATTGATTATAAACATTAAAAACTAGACCGTAGCCCCTTAATAGTCGGCGTTTTGTTGCGCTCGCTCGTGATGCATTGATGCGCCAGCCCTCCTGCAACGAACTGAGCCTCTATGATTTTCAACTATGGTGTTGACAGAGGGACGAGTCGAATCTATCAAGTGAACTGGCTAACTAAATCCGTTCGGGCACAAAATTTCCCGAGCCCTTGCATAGCTGGCGCGCAAGGCGGCCAGGACAAAATTGAAGACATAAACAAGAACCAAGACGCCCAAGGGAAGGGGATTTCCATGACCAAGCATAACATTGGCATTGCATCCGCGTTGACGGCACTGGCTTTGGCAAACGCGACCGCCGCTCACGCGCAGGCTGCGGAAGCTCCGCAAGATGCGGCTGCCGGGACAGTTGCTGGCGATCAAGCGGGCGATATCGTTGTCACAGCACAACGTCGTTCGCAAACGCTCGAACGGACGCCGGTTGCAGTTTCGGTGCTGGGGGCCGACACTCTCGCCAAGCAGGCCATCGTGACCGAGTCCGATCTCCAGGCTTCCACGCCAGGCTTGACAATTCGTGCAGGACAAAACTCAAACCAGCTCAATTACGCGCTGCGCGGCCAGTCGCTCGACGCCTTTAGTGATACTCGCCCAGGCGTCTTGCCGTACTTTGACGAAATCCAGCTCGATGGTGTTGGCGGGGGATCGTCGGCGTTCTACGACCTCCAATCAATCCAGGTCCTGAAAGGCCCACAGGGCACGCTGTTCGGTCGCAACTCGACCGGTGGCGCAGTGCTTTTCACAACCGCTCGCCCCAGCGAAACATTCGGCGGTTACGTAAGCGGTCGCCTGGGCAACTACAAGTATCGCGAACTCGAAGGTGCGCTGAACGTCCCGCTTGCTGGCGACAAGATCCTGGCCCGCGTTGCTGGCTTCTACGAAAAGCACGATGGTTACCAGCAAAACCTGTTTCAGAACAACCGCGCGGGCAATGTCGATCGCTACGGCTTGCGCGGCAGTTTGACCATCAAGTTCTCCGATACGATCAAGAACGAACTGGTCGTCGATTATCTGCACTCTGGTGGAAATAGCTTATCCGGGCTGATCAACAGCCTAGATGCCGCCGGTGCCGTACCACTGATCGCGCTGACCAATTTTGGCAATCAGGCGCAGTACAATTTCCTCATCAATGCGTTCACTGGCGGCGCCGCGGGATGCAACGCGACCACCAACAATTGCGCTGCAAAATATGCCGCAGCCAACCCCAAGCTCGATCCCGGAGGAGTTGCATCCTACCTGGCGACACAGAATGCTCGGGGTCCTTACAAAATCGAAACCGACGGCAAAAACACGTATCTTGGACGCAATGTCATTGTCTCCAACATTACCTCGTTTGATCTTTCGTCAAACACGAAGCTGCGCAATATTTTTGGCTTTACCAGTCTCAAGAGCAATAGCTCGGGTGATATCGATGGCACTGCATTCGGGATTGACGACAACGGTCCGAACGGGGGCAAAAACGACACAACTCGTCAATACTCAGAAGAACTTCAGATTGTAGGAAAGACTTTCGGTGGAAATCTCAATTACGTTGTCGGCGGGTTTTATTCGCACGAAACCAATGTCGACCTGACCACCAGCCTCTTGCTGCAATTTCCCCCGCTGACTTCGACGACGGTTTATCACAAGTTTACAACGCGCGACATGTATGCCGGTTACGGGCAGGGTACGTATGATTTGAGCGAGGCAACAGGCTTGAAGGGTTTGGGCATTACAATCGGTGCGCGCTATACATATGAGAAGATCAAGTTCGACGTTCTGCCCGACGATACAGCTTTCAAGGCGCCTGTGGCACAGCAGGCGAAATTCAATTTTCATCAGGCAAAGTCATACGGCAATGTCAGTTGGACGATCGGCCTTCAGGAGCAAGTCAATTCGAACTTGCTAATCTATGCCGCGACGCGCCGAAGCTACAAGAATGGCGGTTACAACGGAATTCAGGATCCTGTACCTGGGCCAGGGTCCGCTGGTGGCGACGGGTACGAGCTGGAAACGCTTACTGATGCCGAAATCGGGCTGAAATATAAGGGTCACGCTGGCGAAATGCCGATCCAGTTCAACATCGCCGTCTACCAGGACTGGATTAAGAACGGACAGCGCGTGGCTTATACGCTGCTGGGTTCGACTCCGGCGGCAGTCACCGTCAACGTTCCGCGTTCAAAGGTGTCCGGCTTCGAAACCGATGCCACGATACGCCCGTCATCGTGGCTGACGCTTGGCGGCTCTTTGAATTACACTGATGCTCGATTCACCAACAGCCTAGTTTCGATCGGCGGCGGCGCACCGGTGCTTTTCAATACGTACCCCGACACGCCAAGGTGGTCCGGCGGTGTCTACGGCGAGATCGAGGTGCCCGTTAAAAACGCGATTACTGCGAGCCTGCGATCCGATCTCTATTCGCAATCATCCTTCTATTTTTCGTCGACCGCCAACAACAACTTGGGTGCCATAATCAACGGGTATACGCTGGTAAATTTCCGTATTGGCATCGAGGATAAAACCGCTGGTTGGTCGCTATCGGCCAATCTGAAAAACGCTTTCAACCGGGTCTACTATGTCGGTGGCATCGCCACCGGCGAGCTGTTCCAATTCAACACGGTCGTTCCTGGCTCACCGCGAACGTTTGCGGCCGAACTGCGCTACAAGTTCTAAGCCGAGGACCTTGGGGGCCTGCCCCGCTTGGCTCAAAATACTCCGCCCGTCGCCGGGCACCGACGGTTGGTCATAACCTAGGAGAACACAGATGTCTGGCAAGCTTCGCTTCGGCGCCTTCTGCGGCCCACACCATCCGCTGAACGAGAACCCGACGCTCACCCTGCAACGCGATCTCGAGCTAGCGGAGCACTTGGAATACCTGGGCTATGACGAGCTGTGGTATGGCGAGCACCATTCAGCCGGTTGGGAGCTGATCGCCAGCCCCGAAGTGATGATCGCGGCGGCGGCAGAGCGCACCAGCCGCATCAAGCTCGGTTCGGCGGTGACCTCGGTGCCCTACCACCATCCGCTGATGATCGCCGAGCGTTATAGCCAGCTCGACCATATGACTCGGGGTCGGGTCATGCTCGGTATGGGTCCGGGCTCGCTCGCGTCCGATGCCAAGATGATGGGCATTCCCGTCGCCAAGCAGCGTGACATGATGGACGAAGGCATCGACGTTCTCGTCCGCCTGCTGCGCGGCGAAACGGTGACGGCGAAGACCGATTGGTTCACGCTCGACAACGCGCGTATCCACATGACGCCCTATTCGCGGCCCGGTATTGAAATGATTGCTGCCAGCACGGTTTCGCCCACGGGATCGCGTGCGGCTGGGCGCAACGGCATCGGCATGCTCTCGTTCGGCGCGACGTCCGGCGGCGCGTTCGACGCGCTTTCAGCCAATTGGAACATCGCCGAGGAGATTGCCAAGGCCAGCGGCAAGACGGTCGACCGCAAGAACTGGCGCCTGGTCGCGCCGATGCACATCGCACCGACGCGCGAGCAGGCCCGCAAAGAGGTGGAATTTGGCGTCGAGGGCTGGGCTGATTATCTCCGCAACGTGGCTGCCTTGCCGATCGTTCCAGGAGGCGGCGATGTCATCGATGCGCTGATGAGCTCGAATATGGCCGTGATCGGCACGCCGGACGACGCCGTGGCGCAGATCAAGCGGCTGCGGGAGCAGTCGGGCGGGTTCGGGACGCTCGTACTGTTTGCCCACAACTGGGCGGATTGGCCGGAGACCAAGCGGTCGTATGAGTTGATCGCCCGGTATGTCATGCCCAAGGTCGATGACATGATCGACAACCGCGCCGTGTCCGAAGCCGAGTGCCGCGCCAATCGGCCGGAACTGGCCGGCCAGATCGGCGCCGCGATCCAGGAGCGAATCCAGCGCCATATCGATGAGCATGGCAAGAAAGATATCGCGCCTGAACTCATCGCCGCGTTGCCCGATAGAAACTGACGCAATCGTAAAAGATGCGGACAGAGCCGACAGCTCAGCCCGCGCCTTTCCGGCAATTGCAGGACCTGCCGATGGGTATGATCATCAAGCACTACCAACTCCGGGCAGCGGAAGGGTCGGCCGCGGCGCTGCGGGTGGCATTGGACGATCTTGGGCGAAAGCTGGCCGTGATCGGCGGCGTCGCCGGGGTTGAGCTCTACCAGGATGTCGAGGATGCAAATCGCTTCATCTTTATCGAACGGTGGCAAACCGACGCCAGCTATGCACAGGGCAGCAAGTTGATCGACAAGGCGGCGCTCAAGTCCGTGCTTGCCCATCTCGACGCGCCGCCCGAACTTGCGAAGCTGGCCGCAGTAAGCGCGGGCGGGTTTGCTTTAGCAGAGTGAAGCCCAATCTGCGATGCCCTGTTTTATCGCTCGCGCAATTCCAGCGCACCACTCGCGCCGCCGAGATATGCAGGGATAGCACCACTGATCGTCACCGCGTGATCCAGTTGTAGCGCCTCAAGCGGTGAGAGGTTGGCGGTGATCAGACCGATTTCGTTCGCCAGTTTGCCAAGCGCCGCTGTCAGATCGGGATGTATTCCAATCGCATCGCGAACCAAGCCAGTGATCCGTCCGCTGGCCGCGATTACTGCTGGTGAGAGCGCACCATCGCGGCTGGCTTTGTCATAGGCTTGCTTGCCGAGGAACAAGGTGCGGATCATGTTGCGCGGCTCTGGTCGCTGGATCAGCCGCGCAAAGACGGACATCTCGGCCCGGATCGCACCGTCGATGGGTTGGATCATCCCCAGTTCGACGCAATCGAGAATCGCCAACGGAGCAGGTTCGTGCCCTGCCATGCGCGCCAGTTCGCGCGTCAGGCAGGTGTTCAGCGCGTTGGCTATGGCGCAATGCGCTGCCGGTCGATGATCAGGACGGTCCCAGGGCTGAACGGAATGCGCTTCGCCGGAGAGCAGCCAGGCCTCGGCGGCAGCTACCTCTTCGCCCTCCTCGACCAGCGCATCGATCAGCCCGACTGAAAGCGCCTCCGCGCCTTGCAACGTACGGCCGAGGAGCAGGACATCAAGCCCCAGTTCCACCCCGACCAGCCGGGGCATGCGCTGCGTTCCGCCGGCGCCTGGCAGCAGGCCCACCCCGCATTCGGGCAGGCCCAGCATCGTGCGCTTGCCGGTCGTCGCGATGCGGTAATGCGCACCCAGTGCCAGTTCACATCCGCCGCCCAGCGCGACCCCGCCAATTGCCGCCACAATCGGCTTGCTCGCTGTTTCGAGCCGGCGGATGGCATGGCTCAAGGGGAAGAAGTGGTTGAATGCGAGATCGAAACGGTCCGCCGGAGGAGCAGCAACGATCATATCATATGCTGCGCCCAGTTCGGAAAGGTCTGCCCCAGCGCAAAATCCGGTCGACTTGCCCGAGCGGATCACCACCCCCCTCACATCCGCGCCGTGTAACCATTCGGCAAATGCGCCGAGTTCGTGGATTGCCTTGTTTGAGAAGACATTCATCGACCGATCTGGGCAATCGAACACGAGATGGACGAGGCCGTTGGGTTGCGGTTCAACGCGGAATTGGGTGAGCGGGGCAAGGCTGTGGGTCATGCAGTTTCCTCGGGGTTCGCCTGGCCGATCGATCCGGGCTTGCGGAACTTGCCGGCGTCGTCGCGGACCGGGGCGGTGGTGAGCGCGATCGAACGCGGATGCTTGGCACGGGCGAGGCGCGTGGCCAGGAACGCGCCGATCTCGTCGAGTTGCAGCGGTTCTGAGCTTTCTATCACCGAGTGGACGGTCATGCCAAGATCGGCGTGAGGGACACCGTGGACCGCGCAACTGCGGATCGCCGGATGCGCGAGCAGGGCTGCCTCGACTTCGGCAGGCCAGACGTTGACGCCGCCGCAGATGATCAGATCATCCTTGCGATCGGCTAGAAACAAATAACCCTCGGCATCGACCCGGCCCACGTCACCCACGCTTTCCCAGCCGTCCGCGTCGATCCGCCGTTCGGCACCGATGTAGCGGTACGTCGTGCGCGGACCGCTGGCGGGCATCGCGTAGATCTCACCGAGTTCGCCCGCAGGCAGTTCGGCTCCGCTGGTTCCGGTGATCCTGATGCGGCCGCCACCCAGCGGCCGTCCCACGGAACCCGGTCGTTCGAGCCATTCGCGCCCGCCGATCCAGGACCGCACCAGGCCTTCAGTGGCGCCGTAGACTTCCCATACGTGATCGGGTCCGAAGCGAGCAATCCAGTCGTGCTTGAGCCAGGCCGCCATCGGCGCGGCGGTGTGAACCACGGTTTTCCAGCAGGTTAGATCCGTGGTGATCGGCGGCAGCGCCATGATGCGGTGCATCATCGTTGGCACCATCAGCGCCCATTCGAGTCGTTCGCCAGCGATCAGCGCCAGTGCTTCGGTCGCATCGAAGCGTGGCACCGTCACCACCGCATTTCCCCGCCACAGCGCGAACACCGCCGCGCTGAACGGGGCGTTGTGGTATAGCGGGCCGGGCACCAGCACGCGTGAATTTTCCGGGATCGCGATGAAGTCGGTGCCGGCCGGAAAACCTGCGGGGCGACCATCGACGATGACTTTGGGACGGCCGGTGCTGCCGCCGCTGGTGCAGGCTTTCCATGAAGCAGCGATGTGAGGTTGCGGCAGGGTCGCTACTGCGGTTTGTGCGCCATGCAACGCACTTGCATCGACCATGCAACGCGGTTGCATCGTGGCCAGGATCGCCTCGCACTCGGCCTCGGGCAGCTTAGGCGAGAGCGGGGCGGGGGTGGCGCCCGCCCGATATATTGCAAACGTCAGCGCGAGGAATTCCGGGCCGTTGGGCAGCGCGAACGCCACCAGATCATCGGCGACGACACCCTGGCTGACCAGCCAGCAGGCCAGGTCTGCCGAGCGGGCATCGAGCTGTCCGAACGTCCAGCGCTCCTCCCCGTGGATCAGCGCTTCGCGGTCGGGCGGGATGCGCTCGAACAGCATCGCCAGCGGCAGGAAGGGTTCAGAAACCGACGGCATCGCCGCCCTTGAGCGCCAGGATTTCGCGCGCTTCGGCGGGGCTTGCGACTTCCAAACCCAGCCCCTCGATGATCTGGCGCACCCGCGTCACTTGCGCGGCGTTGCTCGGCGCAAGTTCGCCGCGCCCGAGCCACAGCGAATCCTCCAACACCACACGGACGTGCCCGCCCATCGCTGCCGCCATTGCCGCCACCTTCATCTGCGCCTGTCCCGCCGCCAGCACCGACCAGCGATAATTGTCGCCGAACAGCCGGTCGGCGGTGCGTTTCATGTGCATGACGTCA
>JANLOZ010000108.1:0-12988 GCA_031366845.1 Novosphingobium sp.
ATCATCGCTACCATATCGTCTGGGCACCGAAGTACCGGTACAAGGTGCTCATCGGCGATGTGCGCCTCAGAGTGCGCGAGATCATCCGGCAGGTCTGCGCCGAAATGGGCGTAACCATCATCAACGGTGCCCTGCCGCGCGATCATGTCCATATGTTCGTCGAGATACCGCCGCATGTCTCGGTCAGCGACTTCGTCCGCCGCGCCAAGGGCCGCTCGTCACGCAAGATCCAGCAGGAGTTCGAGCACATCCGCAAGCGCTACTGGGGACAGCGGTTCTGGGGCAGGGGCTACTTCTCGACCACCGCCGGCAACATCACCGAAGACGTTGTCATGGCCTACCTCGACAGACATATCGGAAAGGAGGCTTCAGCCCCTCCGCATGATCCTACCGGCATCAGCCGGTAAGTCATTCAGTTTATCCTAGGCTGATCCGGCGACCCGAATGGTCAGCCGGAGTGTATGCGTAAACTCGGTGACCTGAATTGCAATCGAACAAAACCTTCCAAACGCAGAAGGGGCTTGATTGCATCCGCAGGCTAAGACATAAGGTCACCAAGTGTATTATGTTGACTTGGGCGAGAAGGTTGCGTTCGTATTGCAGCTTTGCCGATTGAAATCGCCCAACCTAAATCGGCAACATACACAAGCGGCCAGACAACGACCGTACGAGAGGAAAATTCCATGTTTCTCACAGGCGTTTTGGCAGGACCGATCGCGGGTCTCAAGTACCAGACCCCCAGTTGCACTGGTCTCACCAACGAACGAGGCGAATTTCGCTATCGGCAAGGCGAGCGGATTGCCTTCCTTGTCGGAAATTCCGCCGTTGGTTATGCGGTCGGTGCCTCGCGCCTTACGCTCGCGCATATCATCACACGGGTGGACGGCAATATTCACAAGTTGATGGACGCCGGCCTGACCAATGTCGCCCGGTTTCTCTGCTCGCTCGACCGCGCTGGCAATCTCGACGATGGAATCGAGATCGCACCCGCAATTCACGACATCGTCGGCAGGAGGAAAATCAATTTCCGCCATGATGTCTCCTTTGCAGGACCGACCGTCGATCAGGTCGCGGCTTTCGCTGCCGATCAGCTTGTCCTCGATCTGCTGGATGAGTTCGGTCGCAGCGGGCTGTTCACGAGCACAGTTCCGCGCAAGCTGGTCTCGGCTGCGGCTGCCCGTAACGAAATGCGGCGCAACATTCTCGGGATCGTGCGCTTCAGGGATGTCAAAGTCCCGCTGCAAAACGGATCACACGTCTACGCCGACATTTACCGGCCGGCCAAGGAGGGCACCTATCCGGTCATCATGAATTGCGGTCCCTATGGCCGCGCGTTCAACCACCACTCCATCTGCAACGAAGCCGATTTCGAAGCGCATGAAGAGATGGAAGAGCGCTACTACCTCGGGAATACCGACGGACAGGTGTTCGAGAATCATGAAAGCGTCAACACGGCAGACTGGGTGCCGCAGGGCTATATCGTCATGCGGGTGGACGGCCCGGGGATGGGCATGAGCCCGGGCAAACTCGCAATCTGGGGCATCGGCGCGGCTGAGGCCTATCGCGACGCGATCGATTGGGCTGGTGAGCAGCCTTGGTCGAACGGAAACATCGGCCTGTGGGGCATGTCGTACCTCGCCATGAGCCAGCACCAGGTCGCCAGCCTTCACCCCAAACACCTGAAAGCGATGATCGCTATCGGAACCGACGTCGATATGTACGAGGAGGTCGTCTACACCGGCGGCATCCTCAACGAGGAGTTTTTCCTGCACTGGTACCCGGCTGGGGTCTTGCCTGCAGTTTGCGGCGAACCCGATGATGTCGACTTCCAGCGTTCGATCCGGAACGCCCCGTTCAAGGATTCGGCCCCCGAGGCGATCTTCGGCCCGCGTGCGGAAGTGTTCATGAGCCCCGATCTGACCGGCGTCGATATCCCGCTTTGGTCAGTCGCCTGCACGACACATATCGCGCACTTTCACCAGCTCGGCAGCAGCGAAGCCTATCTGGCCACACCGACCGCGCACAAGAAGATCGACTTCCGCGAAGACTGGTTCACGCGCGCCTATTCGAGCGAGATGGTTTCAGAGCACAGGGCCTTCTTCGATCACTGGCTGAAGGGCATCGACAACGGCGTGATGGACAAGCCCCCGGTGCAGCTCGAAATACGCGCTGGCAATGGCTGCTCCTTCATGATGGAGGAAGATGAATGGCCGATAGCGCGAACCGACTACAGGAAATGGTATTTCGATGCCTCGCCAGCCCATTGGCAGGGTGACGCTTATCGTGATGACTTTCTTTGCTTGCCGCTGAAAGTGCCAGACGGCCCAGCAAAAGCCAGCTACTCGGCCGAAATTCCTCTGGAAGTCCGCACCGGCCCGCCGGTGGCATTGGTGCCCGTGACGCCTCCGGCGGCATTTCAGCTGTGGAAGACAGGAGTTTCCTTCATCAGCGAGCCGGTGCGTCAGGAAATGATCTTCGCCGGATACAGCAAGGCAAGCCTCTGGGCTTCCTCGACAGCCGAGGACATGGACCTGTTCGTGGCCGTCCGGATCATCGACGAGAACGGGATGGAAGTGGACTATACCGGCCCGACCACAATGGGCCTTGCCAGCAAGAACTACCCGCTGGCGAAGGGCTGGCTCAAGGTGTCGCACAGGAAGAAGGACGAGGCCCGCACGACCGCATACACGGTCAAACACACGCATCGGAAAGCGGACCATATGCTACTAACCCCCGGCGAGATTGTTCCTGTCGAGATCGAGATCATTCCCAATACGGCATTCATCAGCAAAGGGCATCGCATCCGCGTCGATATTCAGCCCTATGACGGGTTCGGCCACGGAACACGGCATGGCTATGATGCGGCCATTCACGATGGCGTCCGGAACACGATTTACACCGGCCCGGATCATCCGAGCTTTATCCAGTTGCCAATCATCCCAGCGCGATAAGGCTGGGACTGCAAGGCAGCCGAATACATTTGTTGGAGATGCACATGACTCTTGAAGAACTTGCCGCGCGGACTGAAATTCACGATGTCCTGCTACGCTATTGCCGCGGCCTCGACCGGGTCGACATGTCCTTGGTGCGCGGCGCATTCCACAAGGATGGCTATATTCATTTTCCGGAGAGCCTGCATGTCGGCGGGGCCGAAGGTTTCTTCCAGTTCCTTACCGCCGAGATGCCCCGCTTTGAACGCACGATGCACTTCCTTGGCAACAGTCTGATCGAATTCGATGGACCGGAGATCGCCTATGTCGAAACCTACCTGCAGGCCGACCATCAAGGCTCGGAACGCCACCATTGGAAGAATGAAACGGTCAAATTGTGGGCGCGCTATCTCGACCGCTTTGAACATCGCGACGGCGTCTGGCTGATCGCAGAGCGGCGGCTTATGATCGACTGGATGTACCGTTATCCCCAGGGCAACTGGTTTGACGATCACCCCGATGCGTCGGCTACGCGCCGCGACGGAACAGACCGTGCCCTGCGCAAGGTCGCTGGATTCCACGGCACACCAATCGCCGAGAAATCACTGGCCGACAGTTGAAGCATGCGCCTATCCTTTGGTCACCTGGAGATAGCTGCTTGCGCGCATGACGTCTTCGCGGCATGTGATTTATTCACTCAGGAGTCCGCCTCAGGGGATTAGATTTGGCAATCGTGCGAAATACCAACGACCCGGGAAAGCCGCGACGCCGCAAGGTGAAAATCGTCGATGAGATCATCGAATCCCTTCGCCAGGACATCGTGACGGGCCGCATCCCTGACGGTGAACGGCTTCCCAGCGAAAAGGAATTGTCCGAACAGTTCGGGGTCAGCCAGCCCACCGTTCGGGAGGCGGTCAGGGCTCTGGAAACCATGGGTCTGATCGAAGTACAGCATGGCAACGGCACATTTGTTCGCAGCAAGGGCGACTATGCGCTGGCGGCAGCGCTCCAGACGCTCCTTCAGCTCCAGCAAGTGGGCATCATGGATGTGCTCGCCATCCGACAGGTGCTTGGCAGATATTCTATCGAACAAGCGGCAATCAACGCAACGCAGGCAGATCTGGACGCGATCACGGACGCCTGTTCCTTCTTTGACAAAACCGAAAGCAAGCAGGATGCGAGCACGATAATTGCGAATATCCTGGGCTTCCAGAAGGCCGTATCCGCCGCCGCGCACAGTTCCCTTTTGCAGTCGCTGGAGGGATTTCTACTGGCCCTGCTGCAGGAAGTTCAAGCCAACTCGCTGATCGGAAAAGGGTCGCAGTTCTGGTGGTCGCGGGCTATGGAATTCCAGCCGCACCGGGTCGCCATTCTTGATGGATTGCGTTCGGGCGATCCTGTCCAGGCACGCACTGCGATGGACGGTTATTTTGATGCGCAGCGCCAAAGGTTCGAGCAGGACGCCGGGCTGAGGGCATTGAACCTCTCCAACCCCGGCCTCATCGACGTTGTCTCGGACATGGTGCGCCTGATCAAGGATTGAGTGCTTTGCCAGCGTCACGCGGGGTCCAGCCCTGTCCATTCCTCTCAGATCGCGACATTCGCCCGCTCAAGCACGCTGGTTGAAACGATGTTGCTTTCGACGTCGCACAGCTGGCGTCCGTAGTTTTCCATGCAGGTCTGAATGTTATGCGCGGCGTGGAGGCTGCCCGCCCGGCAGTTGCGGGCGACAAGCTGCAAGGGCTGCTTTTTCGCTATGCCTGATGCGCCAGATGCCTTGAACAGCGCTTCAACGGCCGTGGCGCAGGTATCCCAGACATATGCGCCATCAGCGTGATAACGGACGATATCGGCGGGAGTGGCCAAGCCGCCTTCTTCATGCAGCCGGTCGAGGTCATCAAGCGCGGCTTCGGCCACACAACGTGCTGCCTTGATCTGCATCCGGACGGTACCGACATTGATATGCGTAATCGGCGCATCCTTTTGCCGGTTATAGGGTGAATAGGCGATCGGCTTTTTGTCGATGCTGTCGAGAAACAGTTCAAGTGCATGTTCGGCCATGCCGATCGCATTACCAGTCCCGACCATGATCGACCGCCCGAGGCCGCCGGGCCGTGGCCCATTACCGGCGCGCTTTCGTTCGGCTAGGCGTTGCATCAGAATTTCAGGTGAACTGAAGCGCTTGTCAGGGACGAACAGTTCCTCCTCGATGGCGATAGTCGCGCTGCCAGTCCCGGCCAATCCGATAACGTCCCAGTCATCCAGCCGGACATATTGCTCTCGAGGAACGAGTACCATCCCAACCTTGCTATCGTCCTGATCGTCATGGAAAACCGCAAGATAGGCATGCGAGGCGTGCGCGCTTGCAGTTGCAAAAGCCCATTTGCCGCGAACCATCCAGCCTCCGTCGACCTTCCGGCCAGTTCCAGCCAGTCGCCTCGTGCTGCCGCCAACCGCACATGTTCGATTTCCGACCCAAGGGGCGTCATAGATCGGCCTTACGACCTCGTCTGGAAAAGCCTCGCTCCACAAGTTTCCGCCGGTCGAGGCCCAGAGCGTCCAGGCGGTTGCGCCACAGCCACTGCCCAAGGCCTCGTAAATACGGAATAGGTCACGCGATGACATATCCGCCCCACCATACCGGGCGGGCGTTGTGAGGCTGTAGATCCCGGCAGAGTCGAGCCGTTCGATCGTTTCCTGGGGCACCCGCTGCTGCTGTTCGGCCTCGCTCTGCATAGTCCGAAGCCACGGGCGCAGCTCTGTAACCTTCCCCACAAGTTCGTCAGCACTTGGGCGTTTCAGCGATCCAGGATCAAAACTGATGACCTTGGAGACTGTCGCTTCGCTGGAAATTGCCATGGTATTCCTTCTCCGGATAGCTCGTTTTTGCGGGGTTTATCCCTTTGCAGTCGGAACGATGACGATCATCGCTGCCGGCTCGGCGGTGTCATTCAATACCGCCCGCGCTTCACCGGGCAGCACATGGATGGAGTCGCCGGGTGACAGCACATGGCAGGTGCCATCCGCCTGTTCGAAGGTGATCACCCCCTCGTTCACGATGTAGATCTTGCCGATTGCTGCTGCGTCCATGGGAACGCCACCGCCCGGCGGGAAGGTGGAATGACCGACCAGCACGAAGTCTGCTGAACTGGCTTCGCCGCCCTGAAGGCGGCGTGCGATTACATCATCATGGCCGGGTGCAGTATAAATCGGGGCTTCGCTGAACTTCACCACTTCCACGATCATTTCCCCCGTTTGAAGGCGCCGAATTACACGCCCTGTTGACACAGACATCTGGTGACCTAATATCATGACTAACCAAGCGGTCAAGGTTCAGCTTGGCACGTGCATGCCGGATCAACGCGAGAGAGGAAAAACATGGTCGACCAAGACGCAGTATTTGTTCCGGCAAACCCCATGGGCCAGGAGCTGGATCAAGGTCTGTTCAGCGATTTTGAACCTGGCATCCGGACCCTGCCAGTCGGCTTTCAGGTTGCGCCGCGTTTCCAGCCGCTGCCCGTGGAGATTGTCCTTGAAAAGGACGTTGCGGTTACGCTTCGCGACGGCGTGACGATGTATGTCGACGTGCTGCGCCCTGCGGGGGCGGATAAAGTCCCGGTAATTGTTGCTTGGAGTCCTTATGGCAAAAGCACGGGAAATGCGCCCAAGTACAACAACCTTTTCGACATGCTGGGCATGGACCCGAGCCAGTTATCCGGCCTGATGAAATTCGAAGGCCCGGACCCTGCTTTCTGGTGCGCCCATGGCTATGCAGTATGCAATCCCGACCCGCGTGGGGCTTTCAATTCGGAAGGCGACATCTTGGTCTGGAGCCGCCAGGAAGGCCGGGACTATCATGACTTGATCGAATGGCTTGCAGAGCAGGACTGGTGCAGCGGTAAGGTAGGCACCACCGGCAACTCCTATCTGGCGATCTCGCAGTGGTTCGTCGCAGCGGAAAGACCGCCCCATCTCGCGGCCATCGCACCGTGGGAAGGGATGAGTGACATTTACCGCGACCTGGTCATGCGCGGGGGCATGCCGGATCTTGGCTTTCCGCGTTTCCTGTCCCGCAGCTTCATCGGCAAAAATCGGCGCGAGGATCTGGCGGACGAGTCAGAACGCCATCCCTTGATGGGTGCGTTCTGGGAAACGAAAGTGCCCGATTTCGAGAGCATCGACGTGCCCGCCTATGTCGTGGCCAGCTATTCCAACAGCATCCACACGCCGGGCACCTTCCGCGGCTGGCGGCACATGGGATCGCGCGAGAAATGGCTGCGCATCCACAACAACATGGAATGGCCGGATTATTATGAGGAGGAAAATCTGGCCGACCTGCGCCGGTTCTTCGATCACTTTCTCAAAAGCGAAGACAACGGCTGGCAGGAAACGCCGGAGGTCCGCTACGCGTTGATGGACATGGAAGGCAATGACCGGATTGGCGTCCCCGCCGATGCGTTTCCGCCTTCGGATTTCGAGATGACTCGGCTCTATCTCGATGGCGGCTCAGACACATTGACGCCGACAAGCGCTGCGACGGGCACCAGTCTCAGCTATGACGGCACAGCTGAAGAAGGTAATGCCACCTTCCTTCTGAAAGTCGACACGCCGACTCAGTTTGTCGGCTACCCCAAATTACGAGTCTGGGTCGAAGCGGACGGCAATGACGATATCGACCTGTTCGTTTTCTTGCAGAAGCTGAATGGCGAAGGGCAGCCTCTCGAACAGATCACCGTGCCCAACAATGGACCTGCGATGCAGGGGATAACCAAGAACGGGGCATCGATTCTGAATTACAAGGGCTCGAACGGGCGACTGCGGGCCTCGATGCGGCATCTCGACGAAACTCGTAGCACCGACGAAATCCCGGCCCACAGCTTTGACCGGGTGGAGAAACTGGCTCCAGGCGAAATCGTTGCGCTGGACATCGATATGTTTCCTGTCGGCCTGATCCTCTATCCCGGAGAGCAGCTGCGGCTGATCGTCACAGGCTACAACATCGTCGGCGGACCGATGCCGATGGTGGAGAATGTGCCGACCTGCAACCGTGGTCGCCACATCATCCACACGGGCGGGGATCGCGCATCCTATCTGCAAATTCCGGTGAAGACCGTGCAATGAGCAACGCTCCAATTTCCAGTGAGCCGGTGCTGACCGGCATATTCTCGGGCCCGATCTGCGGCTTGAAATATTCGTCGCTCAGCAAGTCAGGTTTCACCAACGAACGCGGCGAATTCGAATATCGCGCTGGAGAAGCGGTCACCTTTTTCGTCGGCGGTATCGTGCTGGGAACCGTCGCAGGAGCACAACGGATCAACCTCGCCGGGCTGGTCAACAGCGTCGATGGCAAGATTGACAGGTTGCACGTTCCGGCCGTCACCAACCTTGCGCGATTGGTTCAATCGCTGGACAGGCGTGGGAATATCGAAACTGGTGTGGCTATCGCTCCGGCTGTGCACGACCTGCTGGGTCCGATGTTCGTCAATTGGGCCCAAAGTGAAACAGACTTCGCCGCAGACCCCACCGTCTGCGGAATATTTGACACGCTAAATACAGCCCCCGGCGTCTTCACAGCGAACCAGCCGCGCAGCCTTCGCAGCGGCGCAGCTGCGCGCAACGAACTGCGCCGTAACATTCGCGGCATCATCAAGGCCACCGAAGTGCGGATGCCCCTGCGCGACGGGTCATACGTCTGCGCCGACATTTTCCGCCCCGCCGACGAAGGCCATTATCCAGTCATCATGAGCAAAGGCTTTTACGGCAAAAGTTTCTATCACGAATGCATCTGCAACGAAGAGGAAGCAGAGGCCAAGGAAGCGATGGAAGATCGCTATTTCTCGGGCAATCCTGACGGCCAGCAGTATGAAAACCATGAAAGCGTCGATAGCGCGGTCTGGGTTCCAAAAGGCTATATCTGCATTCGCGTCGATGCCCGGGGGGTGTGCAACAGCCCAGGCTTGCAGGCGCCGTTCAGCAGGCAGGAAGCAGAAGATTACTACGACGCAATTGAGTGGGCGGGGGTCCAGCCGTGGTCGAACGGCAATGTCGGCCTGTGGGGCATGTCCTATCTTGCCATGACTCAGCACAATGTCGCCAGCCTACAGCCGCCGCACCTCAAGGCAATGGTTGCGCAGGGCACCGATGCCGACATCTACAACGAAGCCCTGTATGGCGGCGGCATATTTGGTGAAGGCTTCTGGAACTGGTGGTGGAAGGCCTGGTCGGGAGGCAATTTCTGCGGCGTGCGCCGCGAAACTAACTGGATGGCGCAAGTTCTTGCAACGCCGTTCAATGATCCTCAAGCCTATGGTCCAAACGGCTCCATTTTCATGCGCCCTGAAATCGAAAAAGCAACTGCGCCGGTCTGGATCGTTGGCCCGCAAGCCGGTGCCGTCATTCACCAGCTCGGTAGCAGCGAGACTTTCATCCATTCGACCGGGTCCAGCGCGAAAAAATTCGACTTCACCGATGCCTGGTTTCCCGGTTGCTACAGCGACGCCTCAATAGCCGATCATCAGCGCTGGTTCGATCATTGGCTAAAGGGCATCGACAACGGCGTGACGGAAGAACCTCCGGTGCGGATACAGTTGCGCACCGGCACTGGCAGTTATTGCCTGATGGCAGAACGCGAATGGCCTTTGGCCCGAACCCAATACCGGCGCTGGTATCTCGATGCGACCCCTTCTGATTGGCAGGGCGATCCCCGCCGCAACGATTTGTTGCGCGTTACGCAGACTCCTCCTTCCGTCGAAGCCAGTGCTGCCTATGACGCGCATCTTGATCTGGGGCAGCCGGTGCTCTCACCTATGGGGCCGGTCGGCGGGACACCGCGCTGGCAGACCGGCATTTCCTTCGTCAGCGAACCCATGGCCGAGGACATGACACTGATCGGATATATGAAGGCCGGCCTTTGGGTTTCTTCGAACAGCGCCGACATGGACGTTTTCGTCTCACTCAGGGTCCTCGACGACCAAGGCCGCGAAATTCGGTACGATGCAGCGGTACACCCGGCTCATCCGGTTTTTGCGGCACCAGTCGGGCACGGCTTGCTCAAAGTGTCGCATCGTAAGATCGATGTCGTCCGTTCGGCGGAATACTGGCCGGTCCATACTCACCTACAGGCGGACCATGCTCCGCTAAAGGCGGACGAGATTGTGCAGATTGAAGTCGGGCTCAATCCCAGCAGCGCCCTGATTCCCAAGGGGGCTCGGCTCCGCGTGGACATTCAGCCGTCCGCTCCCGATGGCGCGCCCGCCCGTGCCTATGACGCAAGTTATCACGAAGGCGCGGTCAATCGTGTCTACACCGGACCGGACCACCCCTGTTACATCCAGCTTCCGATTGTGCCCGCAAGGGCGGTTTGACCTGAACAATTCAACAAGATTGGCGCGAACCCGCACAAGCGAAGGCAGCGCATTCACCAGAAATGGAGACAAGCCGATGACTGACATTCAAGCCAAATCAGAACTGTGCGAAGCGATTCTCGAAAAGCTCCGCGCTCTGGGTCCAACCTTGCGCGCTCGGGCGCCGGACGCTGAGCGTGCCGGCCGCCATACCGACGAAACCATCGCCGAACTCGACGCCACGGGTGTGTTCAATATTGGCAGCCCGGCTGAATATGGCGGCTATGAACTGTCCGTCCGCGAGCAGCTCGATATGATTTCCGAAGTGTCCAAATGGGATGGTTCGGCCGGATGGACCGTGTGGGTCGCAGCATCGACCAACTGGATTCCCGCAGGTTCCGGTCCGCGCGTGATCGAAGAAGTTTACGCGCCCGAATGGACCGGGCCCCGCGTCGCCGGTTCCAGCCACTTCCCCGCCTCCAAGGGGCGGGCAAAGCGAACCGATGGCGGCTGGGTCATTTCTGGCGGCCCCTGGACATTCGGCAGCGATGCCTTGTGGGCCCCCTATACCAATCTGGGGTGCATCGCCGATGATGGCGATGGCACATATCTGCTGGGGGTGCAGGTGCCGCGCGATGAACTCCGTTTTCTGAACGATTGGGACGTAGCCGGGATGTGCGCGACGGGCAGTGTTTCACTCGTGCTGCAAGCAGCCGAGCTATTTGTTCCCCAGTATCGCTGTATCGACTTTCGCGATATCACCAGCGCCACGATCGAGAGCGGCCTCAAGGGCTCGCTATGGAAGGCACCTTCGCTCGGCTGGGCATTCAGCCTTATGGCCGGGATGTCGATCGGCATCGCCCAAGGCGCGCTCGAGCGTTTTCTGGAGCGCTCCGCCAACCGGCCGATCCGCGGCACCACCTACAAAAATCAGCTGGAAGCGCCGCTTACCCATTTGATGCTGGCCGAGGTCCATTCAAAGATCCAGTCGGCAACCTTGATGGCTCGCGCCAATGCGGACGAAACCGACCGGCTGGGCAGGCTTGCCGCGGCAGGGACCCCGGCCGATCCTGACTATATGCAGATGTTCAGTGCGCGCGTTCTCACCGAGACTGCATATGCCGCCAAATGGTGTGCTGAAGCGATCGAGCTTCTCCAGAGAAATTCAGGATCGACCGCGATAATGAGCTTCGAGCCCATTCAGCGGGCGTGGCGCGATGCGCGGGTTATCACGCTCCACGGCGCGCTTAATCTGGAGGCGCTTTCGGAGAATTTTGGCCGTTTGATGGCGGGAATCCAGCCGCACAATTTTGCCGGGATCACGACGCTCGACCGTTTTGCGCCTGCCCCTTTGAAAGCCGCCTAGCGCGGCGTTTTACGTTATAGATTGAAGGAGAAATGAAATGACAACTCAAAGACAGGACAATGGAGCCAAAGCCAGCGAAGTTCGGCCACGCCCGCGTCTGGCTATGGGCCACAGCACCTTGGCTGCCCGCGATCTTCCAGCGCTGAAGGACTTCTATTGCAAGGTGCTCGGCTTCGAGGTGACTAATTCCGGACCAGTCCCTGCAGAGGGCGTCGAACAAGACCTCGTCTTTCTGAGCCAGGACCCGAATGCGCACCATCAGATCGCCATGGTTGGTGGCGCGATCACCGGGCCTTCGGACTTTGTGATGGTCGATCATCTGGCATTCCGCACCGGCACGCTGGACGACTTGCGAATAATTCATGCTAATCTGCTCGATGCGGGTGTTGGCGAGATTCTGCAGATCGATCATGGCAATGCCTGGTCGCTCTATTTCAACGATCCTGAAGGCAATGGAGTTGAGACCTACGTCGACACGCCGTTCCACGTTGCCCAGCCCTATGCGGGAACCTGGGATATCAACGCCACGAACGAGCAGATTGCGCAGACGACGCGCGACAATATCAATGGCGAGCCTGAGTTCATGCTGATGAAGGACTGGTCAGCGAATCTTGAGAGGCGCCTTAGCCGCCGGTAAAATAATCTGCTGTTGCCATATTGGGGAGAAATTGTTTGAGGCGTTGGCTCGTATTGCTTGGCTGCTTTATCGGCATGAGCCTTTCGACGCCTGCAATCCTGATGCAGCCACTGGGCCTGTTCCTCAAGACGATGACTGCTGAGTTCGGTTGGTCTCGAACAGCATTTTCTGGCGTTGTGGCGATGGCGTCGCTTGCCAATATGATCATCTTGCCGATTGCCGGCTATCTCGTCGACCGGTTCGGGCCTCGCCGAATCATTGCTATCGGGACCGTGCTGGGCTGTGCCAGCTACGCTGCACTGTCTTTGGCTAGCTCTTACGCGCAACTGATCGCCCTGATCATGATTGCCGTAGCTGCGGGCAACCTCGCGAGCTATCCTGCCTTCATGTCACTGGCGCAGCGCTGGTTCGACGAGCGGCTCGGCTTCGCCCTGGCGGTGACCTCGACAGGGCTGGCGGTTGGAGTCGCCATCTTCTCGTTCGTGATTTCGCGGACCATAGTACTGAGCGGCTGGCGAGCGGCCTTTGTTACCGTGGGCTCCGCTGCGCTGCTGATCGGCTTGATCAATGTCCTCGTTCTGGTGCGCGACGATGAGGGGCATCTGTCCCGCGACGTCTCGCCTGGCGAAACGGCGCGCATGGTGGATACCAGCGTGTCACTTGGCTCAGCCCTGGGAACCGGCGACTTTTGGCTTTACACAAGTTCGTTCAC